>NZ_VOYA01000059.1:0-2811 GCF_013420465.1 Acinetobacter sp. YH01005
CAATGGCTTTTATGGCTTCAGCTTTAAATTCTGCGGTGTAAGTCTTCTGTTTCTTGCTCATGGTAAACTCCTAATGAGTATGTATAGTTTACCAAGTTAAACCCTCCTGTTTTTTAAGCACACATCATTAAAACCAGCGAACAAGAATATGACTTTACTAAAACATAAAAAAATTACAATAATTGGTGCCGGGCCTGTTGGATTAACAATGGCGAGATTGTTACAGCAAAACGGCGTGGACATTACAGTTTACGAGAGAGACAAAGACCAAGATGCAAGGATTTTTGGTGGGACACTTGATCTGCACAGGGATTCGGGACAGGAAGCAATGAAAAGAGCGGGATTGTTACAAACTTATTATGACTTAGCTTTACCAATGGGTGTAAATATTGTTGATGAAAAGGGCAATATTTTAACCACAAAAAATGTAAGACCCGAAAATCGTTTTGACAATCCTGAAATAAACAGAAATGACTTAAGGACTATCCTATTAAATAGTTTACAAAATGATACCGTCATTTGGGATAGAAAACTTGTTACCCTTGAACCTGATAAGGAGAAGTGGATACTAACTTTTGAGGATAAATCGAGTGAAACAGCAGATCTGGTTATTATTGCCAATGGTGGAATGTCTAAAGTAAGAAAATTTGTTACCGACACGGAAGTTGAAGAAACAGGTACTTTCAATATACAAGCCGATATTCATCAACCGGAGGTGAACTGTCCTGGATTTTTTCAGCTTTGCAATGGAAACCGGCTAATGGCTGCTCATCAAGGTAATTTATTATTTGCGAATCCTAATAATAATGGTGCATTGCATTTTGGAATAAGTTTTAAAACACCTGATGAATGGAAAAGCAAAACGCGGGTAGATTTTCAAGACAGAAATAGTGTCGTTGATTTTCTCCTGAAAAAATTTTCCGATTGGGACGAACGCTACAAAGAACTGATTCGTTTGACATCATCTTTTGTAGGGTTAGCGACACGAATATTTCCCTTAGATAAGTCTTGGAAAAGTAAGCGTCCATTACCCATAACGATGATTGGAGATGCTGCTCATTTGATGCCTCCTTTTGCAGGACAAGGCGTAAACAGTGGGTTGATGGATGCCTTGATATTGTCGGATAATCTGACCAATGGGAAATTTAACAGCATTGAAGAGGCTATTGAAAATTATGAACAGCAAATGTTTGCTTATGGAAGAGAAGCACAGGCAGAATCAATAATAAACGAAACGGAAATGTTCAGCCTCGACTTTTCTTTCCAAAAACTAATGAATCTATAAAACAGAAAGGCGAGGAAATGAAAGAGAAAATAGTTAAAAAAAACGGAATAAGACTTTTTACCGAAAGTTTTGGATGTGAAAAAGATCCGGCAATACTCTTGATTGCGGGAGCAACGGTATCCATGTTGTATTGGGATGCTGAATTTTGCCAGAAACTATCTGAAAAGGGATTTTTTGTTATTCGCTACGACAATAGGGACGTAGGAAAATCTACTAATTACGAACCGGGTTCAACCCCCTATGATATTGTTGACTTAACCCATGATGCTATTTCAATTTTGGACGGCTATAAAATAGTCAAAGCCAATTTTGTGGGAATTTCACTGGGCGGACTGATTTCTCAAATAGCATCAATAAAATATGCCGACAGGGTAAGTTCAATAACACTAATCTCATCAGGTCCTTGGGGCGACTCAGACCCCACAATTCCTGAAATGGATACGCGTATTTTAGATTTTCACGGAAAAGCTGAAACCGTAGATTGGACAAATGAAGACAGTGTGGCAAATTATTTAATTCAAGGTGCTGAATTGATGAGCGGCAGGAAACAATTTGACAAACAAAGAAGTGAAAAACTGATTAGAGCCGAATTTAAAAGAGCTAATAACTATATAAGTATGTTCAATCATGCGGCACTGCAAGGTGGTGAAGAATACTGGAACAGATTGAGCGAAATCAATCAACCAACCTTAATTGTACACGGAACGGACGATAAAATATGGCATTTTAAGAATTCAGCAGTTTTACTTGAAAAGATAAACGGCTCAAAACTAATAACGCTTGATGGAACCGGACACGAACTACATTTCGAAGATTGGAATAAAATTATTGATGGAATAACGCAACATACAACAAATAACAAAAGAATGAACAAATAGGGTATTATGTATTTCCAAATCAACGGTTTAGAGATTGAAGCTAATATCAATGTGTTATGACGCTCAAGCTGGTGGAGCCGCTGCGCGAGCTGTTTAAAGATGAGGTGCGCAAGATCGGTATGGAGTTAGGTCTGCCCTACGACATGGTTTACCGTCATCCCTTCCCTGGCCCTGGCTTGGGTGTGCGTATTCTTGGCGAAGTAAAAAAAGAATATGCCGACAGGTTGCGCTTGGCTGATGCCATCTTTATCGAAGAGCTGTATGCCGCTGACCTGTATCACAAAACCAGCCAAGCCTTCGCTGTATTCTTGCCAGTGAAGTCGGTTGGCGTAGTGGGCGATGCCCGCCGCTATGAGTATGTGGTGGCATTGCGCGCAGTAGAAACTATCGATTTTATGACAGCGCGCTGGGCACACTTGCCGTATGAGTTTTTAGAAACGGTTTCTAGCCGCATCATTAATGAGATTCCCGGTATTTCGCGGGTAACCTACGATGTTTCCTCAAAGCCGCCGGCAACTATTGAGTGGGAGTGACGGGCACTGGCTGGCAATGTCTAGCAACGGCAGGCATTTCGGCTGAGGGTAAAAGAACTTTCCGCTAAGCGATAGACTGTATGTAAACACAGTATTGCAAGGACGCGGAACATGC
>NZ_VOYA01000060.1:0-2263 GCF_013420465.1 Acinetobacter sp. YH01005
AAGAGTGAACCACCTGATCCCTTCCCGAACTCAGAAGTGAAACCTCTTAGCGCTGATGGTAGTGTGGGGTTACCCATGTGAGAGTAAGTCATCGCCAGCTCATTATTCGAAACACCCCCTGACTAGTGCAGGGGGTGTTTTTTTATGTGTGGTGAAAAAAGGGAAAAAAATAATAAGAAAAGCAGCAGGATAAAATAGGGAAATGATAAAAATATTGTTAGATTGAGGCTTGAATTATCTAAACATGGATGATTATTAGACAATCAACGCATTCAAAAATCATCAATTAAAGTAATTCTCAGCTTAAAATGCCGGAAAATCTGAATGTAAGTCAGCTAAAACAACAGTTTAAATGTCTAACTATCGACTTAAGTGATGTCTGATGACTTATGATTTAGAAATCTACGACTTAGATCGTAGAGCTGCGATTTTTTTCTATAAAATTTGAGTTTTATTCTGACAATTTTCATATCAAATAATCTATCGTCTGATTGTGATTTAGCTTCTAATAACACATTGATAATTAATCATTATAAAAACTAGACCCGCAGTCCATCGACTTTTTTATGTATAAATATTTCAAAAATATCCGAGTTTTTATGACATTTTATTCCCAAACAACATGGATATATCTGAAAGGTATGGGTCTATACCTTTGTAATTTTGGACAATTTACAGTCAAAAACGGCATTGTAGCGAAAAATAAAACTCACAATTGGAGGTGAGGTTCAATGTCTACAAGCACAATGAATGTGAATAGCGTTGTCGATAACGCTAAGTTCACAAAATCGCATTTCAGCATCATGATGTGGTGTCTAATTCTTATTTTATTTGATGGTTACGACTTAGCGATCAATGGTGTTGCGCTGCCTTTATTAATGAAAGATTGGGGATTAACAGCTGTTCAGGCAGGTATGCTAGCGAGTACAGCACTTGCAGGGATGATGTTTGGTGCCATGATGTTTGGTACTTTGGCTGATAGGATTGGCCGTAAAAAAGTTATCATGATTTGTGTATTTTTATTCAGTACATTCACATTTTTAGGCGGTTTTGCATCAAATCCAACGGAATTTGGCGCGTTACGTTTTATTGCTGGACTTGGCATTGGTGGGGTATTACCGAACCTTGTGGCATTGACATCTGAATATGCACCTAAACATCTACGCAGTACTTTAGTGACCACTATGTTCAGTGGTTATGCAATGGGTGGCATCATGGCGGCTCTCTTTGGTTCATGGTTTACTGCGGATTATGGCTGGCAAATCATGTTCTTCATTGCGGGTATTCCACTGTTACTGTTGCCATTTGCTTGGAAATTTTTACCTGAATCGCTCACATTTTTGGTGAAGGTGAATCGTCATGATGAAGCACGTCGTATGATTCAAACCATTGCACCTGAACAAACCGTGACTGCAAATACTCAACTGGAACTGACTGAAGTTGCGGTTCCGGGTGGAACGTCTGTTAAAGCGTTGTATAAGCAAGGTCGTGGCGTAAGTACGATGTTGTTTTGGCTGTGTTTCTTTATGTGTTTATTAACGCTTTATGCATTAGGCAGTTGGTTACCAAAACTAATGATGGCCGCAGGTTATTCATTAGGTAGCAGTTTGACGTTCCTATTGGCGATGAATATTGGTGCGGTGATTGGTACGATTGGCGGCGGTATTTTAGCTGACAAATTCCATTTAAAACCGGTGATCATTACATTATGTCTCGCAGGTGCTGTGGCACTATCGTTACTCGGCTTTAATTCACCACAGCCTGTGATCTATCTTTTGGTTGCTGTCGCAGGTGCATCGGCAATTGGTTCGCAAATCTTGCTGTATAGCTATGTTGCACAGTACTATCCGTTGTCTGTACGTTCGACAGGTATTGGATGGGCATCTGCAGTCGGTCGTACAGGTGCGATTGTTGGCCCGATTTTGATCGGCTATTTATTATCACAAGAATTGCCACATCAAATTAACTTTATGGCCGTGGGAATTCCAGTAGTCATCGCAGCGATTGCAGTGTTCTTTATTCGCAAAGCGCAAACGGATGAAGAGGTTGCCGCTTTAGAAAATGTGAATAAGGCTTCAGTGAAAACACAGCGTTCGTATAGCTAAAACATAGATTTAAAAAGCCCGTCATTTGATGTAATGCCAGTCAGTTAAGAGATTGACTGGCTTTTTCTTGGGTATTTTTGAGGTTTTCCTTTTACAACCCTTGGATAACTCCTCACTCTTCTCTCAGGTATAACATACCGATTAGATTTCTCCATTAA
>NZ_VOYA01000006.1:0-217341 GCF_013420465.1 Acinetobacter sp. YH01005
GAATAATTCAAGTGAATTTGTTTGAAAGAAGAACTTTAAAAGCTTTATTTTCACCCGATAAAATACCCATAAAACAAGAGGAAGCTCAAATGAGCTTCCTCTTGTGAAAAATTGTGGGACAGCAGTGACCAAAGGGTGCCTTTTTTTATTAGAGAAAACTCTTTATTGCTTAGAAACGGTAGCCGATTTTTAGGCCATAACCCATGGCATGGTTGTTTTCAAAGCTACCTTTTACTTCACCACCTGTTTGTGCTTGTGCATCTCCTAGCCAGAAGTATTTAACCCCAGCCTGGATAAAATAGTTTTCTGCAGGGCTGTATTGGCCGCCTAGACCGACACTCCAATAACCTTCAGTTGGACCCAAGGTGGTTACCGGGTTTCCTGCACCAGAGTCATAACCTACAGCAGCAGAGCCTGACCATTTAACGTTAAATTTATGACCTAAACCCACATTTGCAGACCATTGATCATCTGAATAATCGACAAGATTCTGCTGTTTTCCGGTGAGTGCGCCAGTTAGCTGAGATAAATAAGCAGGTTTTACTGCAAACTGATCCCAATGTACCCAGCGAATATTAGCAAAGGCTAAGGTATTTTTTGCAATGCCTGACTGTAAGTCAATGTTGACTGATTGTGGTGTAGTAATTTCCACTTTATGGTAAGTTGGAATTACTGGTTTACCCAATAATGTGCCAGTTAATCCAGGAATATATAAAGCCCCATCTGTACCAAAACCGAAGGTTTCTGTGGTATCTAATTCATGTTTAATTTCAGAGCGATAAGTCACAGCAGCTTTTAAGGCAATTTCAGGAATAGAATATGCAAAACCAGCTAACCAACCGTAAGCTTCACTTTCTTTAAGGTCAATATCATAACCGCCAAGAACTCGCGGGCCTTTATAAGCTGTACCACGTAGGGAGACTTTCGCCTTTACGCTTTGATAGACAGGTCCGGCATAAACATTCCAGTTCTCATTTGGCTGATACCCTATAAGTGCTGTAATGCTATTGGTTTTTACTTCAACAGAAGTGCCCTCCAATACACCAGTATTGGTATTTACTGTAGCAAAAGCATTAGATTCAGGCGCATATTGAGCGTCAGCTCCAAATGGCTGGTCATAAAGTAAACCCATAGATATTTTATCAGTTGCCTGAATTTTTATAGCAGCAGTAGGGAAGTAGTAATCTTCAGCCATATCGCTGACTTTATTGCCGGGATTGTCTTTACCTTGAACTTCTGGATCTAAAACAGAAATACCCGCTTCCGCATAGTTACCAGGTTGTAAAAAAGCCTGAATAGACTGGCCTGAACGGTCTAGACCCGCTGCAAATAATGATGCTGTTGGTAAAGCGGTAAGTAAAATTGCGTAGCTAAGGTGATTTAAGCGCATACTTTTCCCTGTTTGTAACTTTTGATGTTATTTCAATGTGTGGAAAGTAACATAAATAGAAAAACAGTAAATAAGAGTTGCTACTCTAAAATTGAACTAGGGAAGTTAAAAAATGAGCATGACTAGAGTATTTATTCTAGTGATTGATAATTATCTTTATGATTTTTAAATGAAAAATTAGAGTAAAAAGCTTAGTTTTTGATAAATGTTTTAGTAAATTTAAATGTTTATTGTTTGATCAAACAAGATAGGGAAAGAATAAAAAGTTAGGGCCATAGCGAACTATGGCCCGAATCATATTTAAATTAGAAGCGGTAACCGATTTTTAAACCGTATGCCCAAGCATCGTTATCTTCAAATGATGCTACTGATTCATTTGTACCAAACATTGATGCAGGTTGTGCTTCAGCATCACCTAACATGAAGTATTTAACACCACCTGCGATAAAGTAGTTAGGCGCTGGGCTGAATTGTAAACCTAAGCCAACGTTCCAGTAGCCTTCAGTAGGACCAAGTGTTGATACAGGGTTGCCTGCACCAGAATCCCAACCTACAGAAACGTTACCAGCCCATTGTTCACTCAATTTACGACCTATACCAACTGTAGCATTGATTTGATCGTCAGAATAAGCAACAAGGTCAAATCCACCAACAGGACCACGACCAAGGGCACCTAATGTTTCAGATGCTTTACCAAAAGCGGTTGGGCGAATTGCAAAATTTGACCAATCTACCCAACGTACATTTGCAAATGCGACAGTGTCGGCCATGATACCAGTTTGAAAATCAAGGTTAACAGACTGCGGTGTGGTGATCTTAGTGTCAGCACGCGTTGAAAAAGCACCGCCTAGTAGAGCACTGCTTCCAGTTTCAGTGGTTGCAGCTTCGTGATCAATCTCAGAACGGTAAGTAATAGATGCTTTTAAAGCAATTTCTGGGATTTGGTACGCTACTCCTGCTAACCAACCAACGGCACTATCTTCTTTCATATTTGCATTATATAAACCGAGAGCTTGGTTTGCTCCATATGCAATACCGCGTAGTTGAACATCACCTTTTACTGTTTGATAAACACCACCGCCGTATATGTTAAAATTTTCAATTGGTTGAAAACCTAATATCATCGAGATATTTTGAGTGTTAACTTCGACTTCCGTTGTTTCGCCCATTAATTGGAATGCGCCAGGGTTACCTGCAACTGGTAGTGTTTGATCTGTTGCACTATATTTAGCTTCTGCACCAAAAGGTTGATCATATAGTAAACCAAAAGAAAAATTATCAGTTAGCTGTAATTTTAATGCTGCGTGTGGAAAATAGTAATCACCCGCCATGTCATCTAGTGATGTATTAGCAAGAGCTCCTAATGTTGGGTTGCTAGCAGGTGCAGTGCTGTTCATCTTCCCTGAAACATTCGGATCTAAAACCGAAATACCTGCTTCAAAATAGTTCCCTGGTTGTAAAAATGCAGAAATAGATTGTCCTGAACGATCTAGTGCTGCTGCAAAAGCACCTGTCATTGGAACTGAAGCAAGAATCATGGCTGTAGCTAAAGTTTTTAATTTCATTCTTCGTCATTCCTTGAGATACGAATTTGATTTTTATGGTTACTGCATATATTCGTTATGGAAAACTTCTTAATACTCTTAGGCTTAATTGTTACTCCATGTGACAAAAATAGCACAATTAAAATAAGAGTAAATGCTCTAGATTGAAAAATATGGCTAAAAGTTGCTATTTTTAGAGTAAAAGTACTAATTAGTATATATAACATTTTGATTATTATTTAATATTTTCATTTAGCGCATTATTTTCTAAACCTAGAAAAAAATTGAAAAAATTTTGATATGTGCAGTCATAAATTGATTTTTTGGCCTTATGGACCATACTATGTGTCGTTTTTTGCATTGAGAGGTAGGTGGCTAGCACATTTTAAAGCGCTATTTAACTGTTCTTAAAAATAGTCTTTGAACAGTAATCTTTGTAAAAACAATAACTAAGTTAAAAACTGTAATTGATGGGTTTTTAGTGTGAAAGGTTCTTTCTTTATATTTATTGGTATATGGGGGATTACAAATACAGGGAGGAGGGATATCTCAGAAATTGTGCGCTCTGCGGGACTCGAACCCACGTCGGTCGCTTAGGAGGCAACTGCTCTATCCAGTTAAGCTAAGAGCGCAAGACGGAGGCTAATGTACTCCTATTTTAGCTAAAAAAAAAGTTATTGCCGAAACAATAACTTTTTAAATTACTTAGTCTTTATGAACTTCATTGGGGTCAATGTCGCTCAAATCTTTAGGATTAAGATAGTTAAACATTAATAACATGACTGTAATCCAAACAGGGATCATTAGAACAGATTCCATAAAGCCCTGAGTCCACATAATAAAGAGAACTAAAGCAATAAAGATCAGAACGATGTAGTTGCTGACTGGTGCCCAAAGTGCAGGATAAGACGTTGTAAAATTCAAAATACGTTTTGCACGACGGAACTGTAAGTGAGTCATGGTAATCATCGCCCAGTTAAGGACAAGTGCACCAACCACCACATACATTAAGTGACCCAGCGCATCTTCAGGTACGAAGTAGTTTAAGAGTACGCAACCGAAAATCAGGACTGCAGAAAGTAATACCGCTGGAATTGGCACGCCACTTTTGTTGGTTTTTGCGAAAACTTTTGGTGCATTACCTTGCTTCGCCAAGCTGTAAAGCATACGGCTATTGGCATACATACCGCTGTTATAAACAGACAGTGCTGCAGTTAAAATAATGAAGTTCAGTAAATGTGCAGCCCAATCAATACCCAGTTGGCTAAAGATCATCACAAATGGACTTTTGTCTAAACCACCTAGTTCAAGCTGATTCCATGGCACAAGTGATAATAGAATAGTCAAAGAACCCACGTAGAAAATCAAAATACGAAAAACAACTTGGTTAATCGCTTTAGGAATAGTTTCTTTTGGATTTTCAGCTTCCGCTGCCGCCATACCAATCAGTTCAATACCACCGAAGGCGAACATCAAGAAAGCCAGCATGAAGAATAAGCCTTCAAAACCATTTGGGAAGAAGCCGCCCTGACTCCATAAGTTGGTAAATGATGCGGTTGAGTTGGCATCTGCAGTCAGTAGCAAATACAAACCAAATACGATCATCGAAATAACTGCAGTGACTTTAATAATCGACAGCCAAAACTCAGATTCACCATAAAACTTCACATTACCTAAGTTTACTAAAGTAATGATCACGAAGAAAAACAGTACAGATGCCCACGCTGGAATATGAGGCCACCAATAATTGATGTATTTCGCAACAGCGGTGAGTTCTGTCATTGCCACTAAAATATAGAGAATCCAGTAGTTCCAACCTGTTAAGAAACCTGGAAATTTCCCCCAATATTTATATGCAAAATGGCTAAATGAACCCGCTACAGGCTCATGGACGATCATTTCACCCAACTGACGCATAATTAGAAAGGCGATCAGACCGCCAATGGCGTAGCCGAGAATGATGGATGGTCCAGCAGATTGAATCACATGCGCTGAGCCCAAGAATAAGCCTGTACCAATTGCACCACCCATGGCAATCAATTGAATATGACGATTCTTTAAGCCACGCTTGAGTTCGGAGGAATTGGTAGTCAAGTTACTCTTCCCGAGAATGGTTTAATTTTGGTAATTGTAATGTATAGAGAATGAATAGCCTAGTAGCTCAAAATTTATGAAAAATATTTATAGGTTTAATAACCTATTTTTCGTTTTAAATGCTGAATTAAAAATTTATGAATCAATAGATTAATTTTATTTTAATTGAAATTCTGATGCTTGGCTTTATATGGAAAAGGTATCGAATGTTGTTTTTTTATACTTAAGTCATGTGATTGTTAAAACTTCAATTAAACATTGTATGATGCAAAAGCGCAGAAAAGAACGCTCTGCCAAAACACAATGATAAAGATTAAGGATTCAATAAAAATGAGTTTTGCTCCCCAAATTAAAATTGCAGCGACTTATATGCGTGGTGGTACAAGTAAAGGTGTATTTTTCAAGCTAGATGATTTGCCCCTTGCAGCACAACAAGCTGGAAAAGTTCGCGACCAACTTTTATTACGTGTGATTGGCAGTCCAGATCCTTATGGCAAACAAATTGATGGGATGGGTGGAGCGACTTCAAGTACCAGTAAAACCGTGATTTTGGCAAAAAGTTCACAGCCTGAGCATGATGTAGACTATCTATTTGGACAAGTGTCGATAGATAAAGCATTTGTCGACTGGAGTGGTAACTGCGGAAACTTAACGGCAGCGGTTGGTGCATTTGCCATTTCAAATGGTTTGGTTGAGGCATCACGTATTCCTGAAAATGGTTTGTGTACGGTTCGCATTTGGCAAGCCAATATTCAAAAAACCATTATTGCGCATGTACCTATTACTGATGGTGCAGTACAAGAAACCGGTGATTTTGAACTAGATGGTGTGACCTTCCCAGCAGCCGAAGTTCAAATTGAATTTTTAGACCCCGCAGATGATGGTGAAGATGGCGGCGCTATGTTCCCTACAGGGAATTTGGTCGATACCTTAACCGTACCCGATGAAGGCAGTTTCCCTGCAACATTCATTAATGCAGGTATTCCAACAATTTTCTTAAATGCAGAAGATATTGGTTATGTCGGCACTGAACTGCAAGATGCGATCAACGGTGATGCTAAGGCATTGGCCCGTTTTGAAAAAATCCGTGCTTATGGTGCGCAGCAAATGGGTTTGATTTCAGATATTGCTGAAGCAGAGCAACGTCAACATACACCAAAGATTGCATTTGTTTCAAAACCGAAAGCTTATACATCTTCGAGTTCTAAACAAATTTCAGAACACGATACGGACTTATTGGTTCGTGCCTTGTCGATGGGGAAACTGCATCATGCCATGATGGGCACAGCGGCAGTTGCCATTGGTACAGCAGCTGCGATACCGGGGACACTTGTGAACTTAGCCGCGGGTGGTGGGGAGCGAGAAGCCGTGCGTTTCGGACATCCATCTGGGACGTTACGTGTAGGTGCGCAAGCGATTTATGAAAATGGTCAGTGGGTCGTTAAAAAAGCCGTAATGAGCCGAAGTGCGCGTGTCTTAATGGAAGGCTGGGTGCGCATACCTGCGGATAGTTTAGATTAAGCATTTAACATCTCATTTGAAATCAGCCTCTGCTTTGCAGGGGCTTTTTTTTGCCTTTATCTTTTATATGAATAAGCAAATCATGAATTGGTATATATTTTTATATAATATGAACTGCATTTAATATTAGAAAGTTTCTGTGATTTATGTCAGATTAATTTTGTTAGCATTTTGCGTAGCTTTGCCCTGAAAAAAGTAGCGAAACCATGCTTAAAAAAGACTTAATAAAATCGGAAATACCTACTGAACAATTGGCTGTATTAGAAGCGTTGCCAATGCCTGCTGCGTTATTTTCTGCGACAGCTGAGCTGATATGCGCCAATCAAATATTTAAACATCGATTTCAGTCAGACTTACAAGAGATCGTATTAAATCACGTGTCTGTGATGCAGCAAAAAACCAAAGCCACAAGTTCTGAGTTTGATTTACGCTGTTTAGAGAACGATAGCATTGAACCCTTTATGTATAGTGAAAATGAACGGCATTATTGGTTCACGCTCAAACCAAAGTTTCAACAAAGTGGCGATTTGGAACATGTACTGTTGTGCTGTGCGGACATTACAAATTTAAAGCAATTCGAATTATCGCTGTTGAAACATAACCAACAACTCGAACAACAAGTTTATTTTGATTATCTGACAGGGATAAAAAATCGACGTGGATTTGATTTAGACCTTTCTCAGTGGCAAAAAAGCTTCGCGGTTGAACAAGCCGATGAAATATGTTTGATGATGCTCGACTTAGACAATTTTAAGCAAATCAATGATAGCTACGGTCATGCGTTTGGCGATGAAGTTTTAAGAAAAAGTGCGCAGCTTTTAAGGGTGCAAATTAGTCAACACGCAGATGCACAAATATATCGCATGGGTGGGGAAGAGTTTGCAATGATTTTGCCACGCACGGCTATATCGACTGCATGTTCGATTGCACAACAATGTTGTGAGCAAATCTATGCTTCTTCGATGAATTATGCGGATAAGGCTCTACAACTGAGTATCTCATGCGGAGTGGCCTTGTGGGATGGAACAGAGTCATTTTTTGAAACATTGGCACGTGCCGATCAGGCTTTGTATCAAGCCAAGAAAGGCTCGAAAAATTGTACCTGTTTTAATGATGGACAAAATGTGGCGCTATTTGAGGAAACGACATTTAAAAAACCATCAGACTGTAGGAAAAACACATAGATTTAGGCCGTAACATAGAGAAAGATTTGAGAAAGCAGTATGATGCAACAGGTCAAAATTGACAGAAAACATTAGCAGTCGATTTGCTAATGAACGAAGCAGTTAAATATTTAAAGTATTTGAGGTGAATGTGTCTTCTTTAACAGACGTTTCCACACATGCCCTGACAGAAGCGCAGCAGCGTATTCAGCAGGATTTACTGACAGCGCTTGATGCATTTTCAATTCCAGAACCCTTAAAAGGGGCGGTGTATCATGCTGTGATGTTGGGTGGAAAACGCGTTCGACCGGCACTTTGTTATGCAACAGCAGCGTTAAAACCCAATACCAATTTTGCAGCCGTACGCCGTGCTGCTGTGGCGATTGAATTTATTCATTGCTATTCATTGGCACACGATGATTTGCCGTGTATGGACAACGATTTACTCCGTCGTGGTCAACCAACTTGTCATGTGGCTTTTGGTGAAGATACGGCTTTACTTGCTGGCGATATTTTACAATCGATGGCTTTTGAAGTTTTAGGCAGCCGTCTCTTTGATCAAGGCCCAGCCGTTGAAGCGCCGATCATCTTGAAGCAAATGCAAATTTTAGCGACTGCAACTTCAAAAATGGTCAATGGACAAGTTCTAGACTTACAAGCGGAAGGCAAGCATGTCAGTCAGGATGAACTGGAAAATATTCATCGAAATAAAACCGGCGCTTTAATTTCTGCCGCAATCATGATGGCGGCAGTGACAATATTTAATGGCACAGATCAAGCCATTCCTAAACTCCGTGAATTTGGTCTTGCGATTGGTTTAGCCTTTCAGGTGCAAGATGATATTTTAGATATTATTGCTGACACTGAAGCATTGGGTAAAACTGCAGGTAAAGATCAACAAGTGGATAAATCCACATACCCTGCGTTGATGGGTCTCGAGCAAGCGCAAGCTTATGCAGAAGAATTACATGCTCAAGCGCTTCAAGCTTTGGATTATTTTGCAGAAGATGCGGCAGAATTACACAAGATCACGCAGTTTTTATTAAAACGTCAAAGTTAATATGACGCAGTAAAAGACCTCAGCCCACACATGTAACATGTTGTGGGCTTTTTTATATTTTGTATATTTGGAACAGAAGTCAATAAACCATCTACGGAATAGCTAAATGGATGAAATGATAAAAACAAAAAAGGACGCTAGGCGTCCTTTTTTGCAGATATTAAAAATTAGAGCTTAAATTTAAGTGCTATTGGTCTTAAATACTTTCTTTATAGATACGATCTGCTTCTTCAAATTTTTCAGTGACTTCAGCAGATGGTGCTTTGCCCATTAAGCTCACAATGATGATTGCAAGTAGTGAGCAGATGAAGCCCGGAATAATTTCATAAACGCCTGTATCGCCCCAGAGGTTTTTCCATAGAATGACCATGACTGCTCCAACCACCATACCGGCTAAAGCACCGTTCAATGTCATACGTTTCCAGAACAATGACATGATAATCAGTGGGCCAAATGCAGCACCAAAGCCTGCCCATGCATATGCGACGAGACCAAGAACTTTAGAGTCTGGATTACCCGCCATATAGATCGCAAGCAACGCAATCATTAACACCATAATACGGCCGACCCAAACCAATTCTTTTTGTGAAGCATTTTTGCGTAAGAATGATTTATAAAAGTCTTCAGTTAATGTACTTGAGCAGACTAAAAGCTGACAGCTGAGGGTACTCATGATTGCAGCTAAAATCGCAGCCAATACGATACCTGCAACCCATGGGTTAAATAGAATTTTAGTCAATTCCATAAAGACCGTTTCAGGGTTTGCTGTAACGACACCTGCCAGTTCTGGATGCTGTTGGAAATAAGCAATACCGAAGAAGCCTGCTGCAACTGCGCCACCGAGGCAGAGCGTCATCCATGTCATACCAATACGACGTGCATTGGGAATCGATTTAACAGAATCTGCTGCCATGAAGCGGACTAAGATATGCGGTTGACCAAAATAGCCTAAGCCCCATGCTAATAAAGATATGATTGCGACAAAACTTAAGTCTGCAAATACATCCATGGCTTGAGGGCGTGCTGCTTCTAGTGCCAGAGTGAACTGGGTTAAATCAGAAAACGACAACATGACCACGATAGGTGTCAGCAGCAAGGCAAAAATCATAAAGCCCGCTTGAATGGTATCGGTCCAACTCACAGCAAGAAAGCCACCAATAAACACATAGCTCACCGTTGCAATGGCACTGATCCAAAGCGCAGTGCTATATGACATACCAAACATACTTTCAAATAATCGAGCGCCTGCAACCATGCCTGAAGCACAGTAAATTGCGAAGAAAATCAAAATAATAACAGCAGATACGATACGTAAGATTTTCTTTTGATCGTTAAAACGATTTGAGAAATAGTCAGGTAGGGTCAAGGCATTATTTTGAACTTCGGTATGTACACGAAGACGACCTGCCACAAGTAGCCAGTTGAGCCAAGCACCGATGATCAGACCAATTGCAATCCACATTTCAGATAAACCTGAAAGGTAAATCGCCCCCGGAAGACCCATGAGCAACCAACCACTCATATCCGATGCACCTGCAGAAAGGGCAGTGACAAAGCTCCCTAATCGGCGGCCACCTAAAATGTAGTCAGAAAAGTTACTGGTCGCACGGTATGCAAGTAAACCGATCACGACCATGGCGACAATATAAAAGAGAAAGGTAATTAGGGTGGGATTCAGGGAGCTCATACGGTATCCGCTTTGGCGTTGGACAATTGCGTTTAATTAGGGGACTCAATGGGATTTGCCTAAGCCAAGTAGGTGAAATCGAACGATAAGTCCTAAAACGTCAAAAAAATAACGTGAAATTTAAACATAAATTCACAAACTTTGCCTTCTTTTTTGTTTTGGGCATAAAAATGGGCCGTATGTCACGACCCATTTTTATTAATGTGAAGATTTAGTTATTACGTCCCATCACACCACGAATCGTATTCAGTACATCCGCAGGTAATACCACAGTTTTGGCATTATTAGATTTAGCCATATCTTGCATGGCTTTGACGTATTGTTCACCCAGTAAGTACGCAACTGGAATTTCTTTATCGCCGACGGCTGAACTCACCATTTCAATTGCACGTTGAGAAGACTCTGCCAGTACCACTTGAGCTTCTGCATCACGACGAGAAGCTTCTAAACGACCATCCGCTTCCAAAATAGCCGCTTGTTTTTCACCGTCTGCCTTGGTCACTGTCGCACGACGTTGACGTTCAGCGGCCGCTTGCTCTTCCATTGCCGCTTGCATGGTATGAGAAGGTTTAATATCTTGAATTTCTACAGTTTTAAGCGTAATACCCCAGTCAGAGATATCATCAGAAATTGCGGCTTTAAGTTTAGCCTTAATATGATCACGCGATGAAAGTGCATCATCGAGGTCCATTTCACCGACAATAGAACGTAAAGAGGTTTGAACTAAGTTTTGGATTGCCCATGTGTAGTTTTCAATACCGTAAACTGCTTTTTCAGGCGTTGTTAAATTGATATAAGCCACAGCATTCATCAGCAGTACCGCATTGTCACGTGTGATCACTTCCTGAGAAGGAATATCTAAGACGATATCTTTGGTTGTGACTTTATAAGCCACTTCATCAACATACGGAATCACAAAGTTCAGTCCCGGATTGAGCGTGGTATGGTATTTACCTAAACGCTGAACAATCCATTTATAACCTTGGGGAACAATACGGACACCTTTAAAAATGGTGACGGCTACAAAAACTAAGAGCGCTAAAAAAACAATAGAAACACCAGACATGTCATTTCTCACTTATTTATGGATTGTCAGTGGGGTGGTTGCTGCTGTGCAGTTGGACGACTAAATCATTACCTAAAATATCGGTCACGCGAACACGGTCGCCGACTTGAAGTGCATCTTGGGTACGGCAATGCCATTCATCTGAACCTAAAACAGGCATTGGGAAGCGAACTTTAACGCTGCCATGATTGAGCTGGGTTTGAATCACCATACCCACTTGGCCAATCGTCGCTTCACGGGACAGACCTGCTTTGGTTTTATCAATGGATAAAGGCTTAATAAATTTGAACCACAAAAATGTGCAGAGCACGGCAAAAATAATCCAAACCACAATTTGGACATTAAAGTCCATGGATGGAAAGATCCAATATAAGATCCCAACCAAAATTGCAGAAACGCCAAACCATAGCGCAGCAAAAGACGGCAAAATCAGTTCAAAAAGCATCAAAGCGACGCCCAATACAAACCAGTGCCAAGGTTCTAAAATAAATTCCATACATCTACTCTTATATAATGGTGAATTGATATAGATGAACCAGTATCTATATCAATGTAGCAGATGTATAACTCAATGAATATAAAAAAAATCGTTGAATTATATTTTCGCTTTTGGTGCTGGTTTAAAGGCCGCAGGAGACTGTTTAAAGTTATCGATCGCCTTAATAATGCTATTCACTTTGAGCTGTGCGGCTTTTTCACCTTCTAAAATCGTTGCATTGCTCGACTTTAAATCGAGTGTACCAATATGTCCTACTTTAGGTTGAATCACGAAATTGGCATTTTTCAGTTCTTCATTAATACTTTGTTGTCCCATGATGTTAATGGTTTGATCGAGTAAACCAAACATGCTTACGGCTTTGCTACCGTCAGGACGCGCAGAGATATCAACTGCAATCACAATATCTGCACCCATATCACGTGCCGTTTTCACTGGAATCGGGCTGACTAAACCCCCATCGACATATTTCACCCCTGCAATGGTTGCAGGTACAAATACATTTGGAATGCTGCACGATGCACGTACCGCTTGGCCTGCATTACCACGGTTAAATTCAGTTTTACTGCCATTATCCAAACGGGTGGCTACGGCAGCAAAGCGCTTT
The DNA here is from genome assembly GCF_013420465.1 of Acinetobacter sp. YH01005. Lineage (NCBI taxonomy): Bacteria > Pseudomonadati > Pseudomonadota > Gammaproteobacteria > Moraxellales > Moraxellaceae > Acinetobacter > Acinetobacter sp. YH01005. Next base: position 12,629 of record NZ_VOYA01000006.1, read on the forward strand.
GGAAATTGTTCAATTGATTTATTGCCGACGTTTTTATTAACAAAGTCTTGCAGTTTTTGCCCTTGAATAATGCCTTGGCTATTTAAGGTTAAGTCACGAATATCGGACTCTTTAAAGTTCAGAGCCAATTGCTGCATTTGATAAGGCGTTTTACCGCTGGCATATAAGCTGCCGACAAAACTACCCGCACTGGTCCCAGTCACAATCTTAGGTTTAATACCGTGCGATTCAAGCACTTTAAGCACACCAATATGAGCAAAACCTTTGGCACCGCCACCACCGAGCGCAATCGCGATCACCGGTTCACGTGCTTTGGCTGGTGTAGGTGTCGTGGTCGCAGGCGTTTTGGTTGCAGAATCACAGCCAGTGAGTGCCAATACAAAGAGGCTAGGAATCAGGTATTGCAAAAGTTTCATGGGTGAAATCTGATGGTTAAATATACAAAGTGCACATCACATCAAAAAAATAGCCATTTGACTAGGGCTTTTTCCAGTGCTTTTGTAACGGCAAGGCCAACCATTCGGGATTTTTCGGGGAAAATTTGCCATCATAAATCTTCAAAATTTTTTCAAGATCAGTTTCAAAATCTCCACTAGGTTCAAAAACACCCAAGCAATGAATGGTTTTCTTTGCATAATCAAAGCTAAACATCACAATAGGTATCTGTGCTTCATAGGCAATATAGTAAAAACCACTGCGGATTTTATCGGCTTTTTTTCGTGTTCCCTCAGGTGCCATTCCAATCCAAATTTGATCTGTCGCTTGGACAATCTCAGTAATTTCACGCGTCAGTCCATGTGGATTTTCACGCTGCACAGGGATCACGCCGACCCAATCCAAAAGTGGTTTTAAGGGGGTATCAAAAAGGGTGTTTTTACCAAAATGGTTATTTTTATCCCGATTCCAAGCAAGGCGAGAAAACCATGCCATGCATCTATATTAGAAGTATGCGGAGAAATGATCGCCACAGCTTTGGCAAGGTTGGGAAATTCGCCGTCAAATTTCCAACCTTGTGCCAAAAAAAGTTTTTTAAAAATAGCGCGGCTCAGAGTGGAACCACGTGATGGGACTTGATCGGGCAAAACCGGAAATAATTGAGTCTTTTGATTCATTGCATATTCTTATATAAGTGAAATCCATTTTCGACGTGATGTACTTTAAAAATACGGCATCAGCATTGACCTTATCTTAGGTCGATGATTTTTTTAGATCATTGGCAAAATAGCCGCATTTTGACTACTCTAAATGTAACTTCAGCGCATTCAACATTTAGGAACTTATGATCCAGCTTCGTCAGCTCTATCTTTTACTGTTTTCCTTATATTGGGCGCAAGGGTTACCTGTCGGTTTTATGACACATGCTTTACCGGTGATTTTAAGAGCGCAAGGTGTGTCTTTGGCGCATATTGGTGGCTTTGGATTACTCATGCTGCCATGGTCGATCAAAGTTTTTTGGGCACCGTGGATTGATCGACATGGTTCAAGGTCCAAAGGGCACTATCGGAGTTGGATTATTCCAATGCAGTTGTTGTCCGTGGTGGTCTTGGTCTTCCTGTCTTTTTTGCCGATCCAAAGCTTGAATGAACCGATGTATCTGCTGCTGTTTTTTGTGGCTTTACTCAGTATGAATTTGGTCGGTGCGACTCAAGATGTCGCAACCGATGGCTTGGCTGTCAATATTTTAAAAACTGACCAACAGCACTGGGGCAATACCTTTCAGGTGATTGGTTCAAGACTCGGTTTTATCGTCGGTGGTGGTGCTGTGCTTTGGGCCTTGGATTGGTTGGATTGGCAAGCCACATTTCTGTTTTTAGCGGCATTGGTATTCATCAATACCATCCCTATTTTTCTCTATCGAGAACCTTTAAAGCCACAGCTCAACATAATTTCCTCTCAAGAGAATGATAACAACCATAAGCATACTTCAGCCTTGTTCTACGCTATTCGCCAGTATTTGACTTATTTTTCTCAAACTAAAACCCTCACACTGTGGCTCATGATCTTATTGAGTTTTAAGCTTGCAGATGGGCTGGCAGGACCCTTACTTAAGCCGCTGATGGTCGATTTAGGATTGAGTTTTAGTCAAATCGGTCTGTATGTCACCATGTTAGGTGCGGTGGCTGCTTTAATTGGGGCGGGGCTTGCAGGTCTAAGCTTGAAGTATATTTCTCGGGCGCAGGCTTTGGTTTTCTATTCGGTATTGAAAATATTCAGCTTATTAGCCTATGCATGGCTGGCTTTACAGTTCGAGGCTAAACGGCAGGTTCATGAATGGCTGATCTATGGGATCAATGCTGCCGAAGACATGATTTCAGCCATGCTGCTCGTGATCATGCTGACTTTGGTGATGCAATATAGTCGTAAAGCATTTGCAGCAACGGACTTTACATTTCAGGTTGCCATTATGGCGACGGTGAGTGGGGGGCTGTATAGCATCAGTGGCATAGTGGCCGATCAGTTGGGTTATAGCACTTATTTATTTTGGATCACAGGTTTGGCTGCATTGAGCTTAGTCCCGATTCTATTTTGGGGAAAAGCATCAAAAAATGACCAAAATCACTTCTAAATCATGATTTTGGTTGTTTTTTATCAGCTAAAGCACTAAAAGAGCAATGCAAATATTATTTTAATAATTTTGTAATATGTTTCGCGTGTGTAATATCTGTTACAAAATAATTTAAGGAAAATTTTTGATGAAAACTAAGTTAGCAGCGGCTATCGCATTGAGCCTTTTGGCTGGGTCAACCTTTGCAGCACCAACCTTCTACGGTGAAATTGATGCGTCAGTTGATTATTTACCTGAAGATAATAAAACGGGTGTTTCAGATAAAGATGTCGTTGAAATCAGTTCAAACAGTTCTTTCTTGGGTTTAAAGGGCGATGAAAAACTGACTGACCGTTTAAGCGCAGTTTATGCAATTGAATGGGCATTTAACTCAGACGGCGAAGGCGACGACTGGTCTAAGCGTAACCGCTTCGTTGGTTTGAAAGATGCGAAACTTGGTACATTGAAAGTTGGTGCACACGATACCCCATTAAAACAATTGTCTAGTCCGGTTGATACATTCAACAACTACGTGGGTAACCGTGCTGATGTTACAGGCATCATGACTGGCGAAAACCGTGTAGATAACGTTGTTGTCTATGAATCACCAGCATTTAAAATTGCTGAAGGTGCAATTAAAGTTAATGCATTGCTTGCAACAGGTGAATCTTCAGGAATCAAGAGCGACAAAGGTGTAGTAAAAACTGCAGGTCGTGGTCTTGGCGATGCTTGGTCGGCGTCTGTTGTCTATGACAGCCCCGTTGTTGTCGCAGGTTTAGCCTATGACAAAGCCATTCCATCGAACTTTGGTGGCGTAGGGACGCTAAATAGTGGTACATATACCGTGAATGATAAAGTTGTTTCAAATTCTGAAATAACTGGAACCAAAGTTTTTGCGGCAGCCAATACCGTTCGTGCGATCGGTCGTGTAAATCTTGAAGGTGGTTTAGCACTGAAAGCTTTATATCAAACGTCTGAAGTAGAAAAAACACCATATTCAAGCAAAGAAGACACAAACACGAATGCAGAGAATGCAGCAAATATTGATGATGCTCAAGGTTGGTTAGTCGGCGCAGAATACAATCTACCTTCTGCAAAAGCTTGGACAGTCAAAGCACAATATAGTCAAAATACCACGACTTATAAAGCAGGTGAGGATTACGAAGCTCAGCAATTCATTGCAGGTGCGGATTATGCATTTAGCAAACAAGTGAAAGCATATGGCTATGCGGGTTACTTGGCACTTGAACAAGGTCCAGATGAAAGCGAACAACCTGTATTGGGTACAGGTCTAGAATTTAAATTCTAAAACTTTGATTTAAGTTGTTCAAAAGGCGATGTTTTACATCGCCTTTTTTGATTTTTCTTGTTTGGTTTTGATCAGTTTTAAGTGATTTTTAAGTTTGAATTTTTAGATTAGGGCATCAAAGATCAATAATTGATGCCAATATGCTTCAGGTCATAGCTAAAATACAGCAAAAAATTCCAAGACTTAGTTTAAGTCAATTTAACCTCGTGCTTGCCTTATGGCTTGGGGTGGTTTTGAACCTCGCGTTTTATCAGCAAATCCAGCAGCTCACACCTTATACGGGGCTGAAGGCCGGACTATTTTTAGCGGCAACCGTACTGGTGGTAGTGGCACTTTATAATGTGCTGATGCAACTCCTGCAATGGCGATGGAATTCAAAACTTTTGGCGAGTGTTTTGCTGATCATTGGTGGCTTGAGTGCTTATTTCGTCAATAGTTTAGGCGTGACCATTACATCTGACCAAGTGCAGAACATGATGCAAACAGATGTAAAGGAAGTGCAGGATTTAATCTCGCCACAATTTTTTATCTGGGGCTTTGGACTGGTTATTTTGCCAGTGCTATTGATCTGGCTTTTGCCACTGCATAAAGAAGCCCTAAGCACGGTCGTAGCCAAAAAGGGTCTACATATAGTGCTATCGCTCATCCTTTTGGGTGCTTTGCTGTTTGTTTATTTTGTCGATTATGCTGCGATCTTTCGTGAGCATCGTGACTTAAAAGGCATGCTCTCACCACAAAACAGTATCGCTTCGACATTTTCCTATTATCACAAAAAAGCACCGAAACAGAATTTGCCATTGCTGAACTATGGTGAAGATGCACATATGGTTGAAAACGTAAGCGCCAAAAGCTTACCAAAATTGATGGTCTTAGTGGTTGGTGAAACTGCGCGCGCGGAAAGTTTTTCACTCAATGGTTATGCTAAAAATACCAATCCTGAACTCAGTCAGCAAAATATTATCAATTTTAGCCAAGTCAGCTCATGTGGCACCGCAACCGCTGTGTCTGTTCCTTGTATGTTCTCGGGTATGCCGAGAACCGAATATGATGAACAGCTTGCAAGTCATCGCGAAGGTTTACTCGATATTGCACAGCGTGCAGGCTATAAGGTGACGTGGCTAGATAATAATTCAGGCTGTAAGGGCACATGCACACGTGTTGAAAAATATGAATTTCCTGAAGCGCTGAAGAAAAAGTGGTGTGATGCCGATGGCGAATGTCATGATGAAATCTTAGTGGATGGTTTGAAGGTATATTTGGCTTCGATCCCCAAAGCAGATCCAACTCCCCGTTTGATTGTATTACACCAAATGGGCAGTCATGGCCCTGCTTATTTCAAACGAAGTACCGCAGCGTTTCAAAAATTTAAGCCAACCTGTAATAGCAATGCCATACAGGGATGTAGCTCTATAGAATTAATAAATAGTTATGACAACAGTATTATTTATACCGACCATGTGCTGAGTGAATTGATTAACACCTTAAAAGTGACTGACCACTATCAAACAGGACTGTGGTATTTGTCCGATCATGGCGAGTCGACAGGTGAGCATGGCTTATATTTACACGGTTCTCCATACGCAATTGCACCGTCACAGCAAACCCGTGTACCGATGTTGATGTGGTTTTCACCGGCGTGGCAAAAAAATAATTCAGCGCAATATACTTGTTTAATGGCACAAAAAAGCCAAAAATTAAGTCAGGATAATCTATTTCCATCGCTATTAAGTTTGCTCGATGTGCAGACTCAGGTGATTGATGAAAAAAACAATATGTTGCAACAATGTACTTCAGTACAGCGCAGGACTTAAGCCATGCACAAAATACTTATTATTGAAGATGATTTCATGATTGCCGAATCGACTAAAACTTTGTTGAACTATCAACAGTTTGAAGTCGAGTGGGTGAATAATGGTATCGATGGCTTAAAGCTCATAATGCAAGGGGGGATTGATATCGTCTTGCTGGATCTGGGTTTGCCGATGATGGATGGTATGCAAGTCCTGAAACAAATTCGTCAAATGCAGCCTAAATTGCCAGTGTTAATCATCTCGGCACGTGATCAATTACAAAATCGTGTAGATGGATTAAACCATGGGGCAGATGACTATCTGATTAAGCCTTATGAGTTTGATGAATTACTTGCACGGATTCATGCACTCCTTCGACGCACAGGGCTGAGTTCAGTCGAAGCACCACAGAAAATTTTAAAACATGGTGAATTGATTTTAGATATCGAACAGCATCTTGCACGCTATAAGGGTCAATATGTCGATTTATCTAACCGTGAATGGGCCATATTGATTCCACTGGTAACGCATCCGAATAAGATTTTTTCGAAAGCTAATTTAGAAGATAAGCTTTATGATTTTGATAGTGATATCAGCAGTAATACTATTGAAGTGTATGTGCATCATCTTAGAACAAAATTAGACAAAGATTTTATTCGCACCATTCGTGGTTTAGGTTATCGACTCGGTTAAGGCAAAGGAATTATCAACCATGCAGCAGCCTTATTCTCTGAAAAAGAGACTAATTATTTATGTTTCTGTTTTCAGTATGCTTTTGGGCTGTCTTTTGGTGTTTTCAGCTTATCGAATTGCACTTGAAGAAATTAATGAAATTTTAGATGCGCAAATGCAAAATATGGCGGAACGTGTTGCAGAGCATGATCCGCAGCCCATTCGCAGCGAATTTGATCAACATAAGCATTATCATGAAGAAGATTTATTTGTCGATGTATGGACCTATCAATCCAATGCGCATCAAACCCATCAATTAAAATTATTGGTCGCGCCTCAGCCCAAAGCCGGTTTTTATACCCACAGTACCCAACAGGATGAGTGGCATACCTATATTTTGCCACTCGCAGATCGGCAAATTCAGGTCAGTCAGCAAGAATCGGTTCGACAGCATCTTGCAGCAGAATTGGCCAGTAGTATGTTTATTCCCTATTTGGTTTTTATACCTTTTGCATTAATCGCTTTGGGATGGTTGATTCAACGCAGTTTAAATCCACTGGAAAAATTTAAAAAAGAACTGGCAAAACGGGATGCCTTTGAACTTTCTCCAATCTCTCAAATGCCTTATCCAGAGGAAATTGCGCCGACCATTATTGAAATGAACCAGTTGTTTGAACGAATTTCGTTGTCGCAGCAGGAACAGCGCCAGTTTATTGCTGACGCAGCGCATGAGTTACGGACCCCGATTACCGCACTGAATTTGCAAATGCAGATTTTGCTACAAAAATTTCCACAAGATGACGCTCTACAAAATTTGAGTAAAGGTTTAATTCGTATTCAGCATTTGGTGAGTCAATTATTGAGTTTGGCAAAACAAGATGCCTCGGTCTTTGAACTTGAGCGCAAACAACATTTTGATCTTAAGCAAGTTGCAACCAATTGCGTGGAGCAACTGGTACATTTGGCGATGCAAAAAGATATTGACCTTGGCATGGAGCAACAACAAAGCATTTCCTTATATAGTCTTGAGCCAACCGTACATTCAATCATTTTTAATTTGATTGATAATGCGATCAAATATACCCCTGCACAGGGCGTGATAAATGTCTCTGTCTTTGAACATGCGGGGCAGGCGGTTATACAGGTTGAAGATAGTGGGCCTGGCATCGACCCAGCTTTATATGAGCAAATTCGAAAACGCTTTTATCGAATTTATAATCATGAAGAAATTGGAAGTGGTTTAGGCTTGGCGATCGTGGATAAGGCCGCTGCGCATATTGGTGCACGTTTAGATTTCGCGAAAAGTGAAACGCTGGGTGGGTTGAAAGTAACGATTCAGATTCCGCTAAGACCTTTAAACTCCTAATTATTTTAATTTACTCCTTGCGAATAAAGCCTATATCCATTCAAAGTGTTTATAGGCAGTTTTGATTTTTTCTGTGGGTAGATAACGACAGCCAAATGTATAAATGACTGTGTTAAAGGCCCAAATAAACCATGCTGTCCATAGATTATGACTCAGAAAATGCGCACCCCGCATCATTTGCGCCCAGCCAAAAGCAAAGCCTAAAATCAGCCCAGCAGATAAAAAGAAGTAAGCACCGGCAGGTCGATGTATGCGATAAACAAAATATCCTGTGATTAAGGCAAAACCAGTCGCAGCATGGCCACCAGGGAAACAGTGTCCTTGGCGTGCAGAAAAATCCCAAGAAAAGCCATGGGCTGTAGCGACTGTCATATTCCAAGGGCAGGCATGCGCAGATTGTGATTTGAGCAACCCAATGACTGCCGTGCTGAGTAGAGCAACCACGAAAAAATAACCAAATTCAAACTTGCGAGCTTTCAGATGTGGATATTTAAAACTGCATATCCATGCTGCGATATAGAGAACATACACACCTATGACGATATTCTTGATATAGCGATGGTTCAGCACCGCAAGTGCCCAATCATTACGATGAGGAAAACCACCATGTAGGTCGACCCAAGGCTGAATAAAAGCTTGGTCGAGCGAACCACCGACGGGAAAAACATAAAGGAGGCCAACCATACTGAGCGTGAGCAGCAGGGCTTGTCGCAATAAAAAGGTACTGTTCGAGAGCATAAGTCGTGCGATGTGCTGAAATTATTTTGTTTGAATGCTGCTATTTGAAACCACGAAACTTAAATCAGACTTAATCGGCTATTTGAACTGTATCGATATCGATAGCGAAGAAGGTGCATAAAGCAAAACGGGCATTGTGTTAAAGTTTTTGAAAACTCAGTAATAAAGATTTATGAGCATACGTGCAGTCCTTTTTGATTTAGATAATACTTTGACTCATCGAGATCACAGCGTTCAGGCCTATACGCAGTATTTAGCCGAGTCTTATCAGTCGACGCTGGTGGAGGTAGACCTTGTACAGATTAAACGTATTATTAATCGTATAGATAATGGGGGATATCCGAAAAAAGAACTCCTTACTCATCCGAGTATTGGGGCATCTGTCGCTTATGCTCTACAAACGGAGCTGGATTGGATACATCAACCCGATTTTGATGAGCTCACACAATTTTGGTTTCAGCACTTTGGTTAGTTCGCCGTGGCGATGCCGGGAGCATTGACCTTGCTGCAGCAACTAAAACAGCAGCAGTATAAACTGGCGGTGGTGTCGAATGGTGGACATGCCACACGCCTGAATATTTTGAATGGACTAGGTTTTGCATCGTATTTTGATCAGATCATCAGCTCGGAAAGTGCAGGCATCAGTAAGCCCAAAGTTGAAATATTTCAGTACAGTTGTCGTGAGTTGGGCGTGACGGAAACCGAGTGTTTATTTATTGGTGATCATCCTGTCAATGATATTTACGGTGCGAGCCAAGCAGGGATGTCTGCTGTATTGCTTGAAGGCTTTCATACTTTAAGTGCTGAACAACAGCACAGCATTCCGAATAAAATTCAGCATTTGGATCAGGTCTTAGATTTTCTAAAATAAGGTGATTTAAACTCAAGCTTTAAGCGAAGTTTAGGGTAAAAAAAGCGGCATAAATGCCGCTTTAGATTGTGTTGTTTAGAACATGTTTTCTTCAGAGTTTGCCGAAATACGGTGAATACTTAAGTCTGCACCACGGAATTCTTCTTCTTGATCTAGGCGAATGCCCATCGTTACTTTGAGTAGACCATAAATGATGAATCCACCAGCCAATGCAATCACGATCGCGAGCAGCGTACCGATACATTGAGAGATCATTGAAATACCGCCTAAACCGCCCAACCATTTTTGTCCAAATACACCCACTGCAATACCACCGAAAGCACCACAAACACCGTGTAGTGGCCATACGCCAAGTACATCATCGACTTTGAGTTTGTTTTGAGTGTATGTAAATAGTTTGACAAAGATCAGACCTGCGATAGCGCCGATAATTAACGCACCGACAGGATGAACTACATCTGAGCCTGCACAGATTGCAACCAAACCGGCTAAGGGACCGTTATGTAAGAAACCGGGGTCATTTTTACCCATAAAGTTTGCTGCAAGCGTGCCGCCCACCATTGCCATGAGAGAGTTAATTGCAACCAGTCCTGAAATGGCATCCAAACGTTGCGCACTCATCACGTTAAAGCCAAACCAGCCGACGATTAAAATCCAAGAACCTAAGGCAAGGAATGGAATACTTGAAGGGGGGTGAGCGCTGATACGACCGTCTTTTTTATAGCGTCCATGACGTGCGCCAAGTAAAAGTACTGCAGCTAAAGCGATCCAACCGCCCATCGCATGTACCACGACCGAACCTGCAAAATCATGAAATGCTGCGCCAAATGTGCGTTCTAACCATGCTTGTAGCCCAAAATTACCATTCCATGCCATGCCTTCAAAGAATGGATAGACCAAAGCGACCAATAATAATGTGGCAATCGCTTGAGTCCGCATTTTTGCACGTTCAGCAATACCACCTGAAATAATCGCTGGAATGGCTGCGGCAAAAGTTAGCAGGAAGAAACAACGCATTAAGTTGTAGCCATGATCGGCTGCTAAAGTGTCCCCAATATGAAAAAAGTGCTGACCATAAGAGATGTAATAACCCACAAAAAAGTATGCAATTGCGGAAATAGAAAAGTCAGTCAAAATTTTACTCAGCGCATTGACCTGATTTTTATGTCGTACTGTACCCAATTCTAAAAATGCAAAGCCAGCATGCATGGCAAGAACCAAGACTGCACCAAGAAGGAGAAAGAGGAGATCTACATTTTGCATAAGGTGTTCCAGTTTAGTGCGCTAGTTCACGAAAAGAAGTTCAGTATATCGAGCGGAATAATTTCGAAAAGAGGAGTGAGAGAGGGAAATTTTGATTAAAAAAACTAAAAAATGTAGAAGACTCGATATAAAGCAAAGACTTGCATGAGTAGGACAACAATGCACTAAAATAGTGCAATGGTGATTTGCAATGACAAAATTAAATGAATGATTATTAAGTGAAAAACTATGTTTTTAGAATCTGTTTAAAAAATGAAAAACAAATTGCGCCATTTCTGAGTTAATTCAGGGCAATTCATTATTTTGTATTTTTATCTGATTGATAGATGTTAGCGCGATAATGGAACTGAAAATTGACGAATGATACATTTTTGAGAGTCTGTCTGAGCATCTTGTAGTCTTCAAAAGATGAAAGCTGGATGGCTTGCCTGAACTGAAATAATGCACATATATTAACCAATGAAATCTCTGCTGCTGCACTTTTAGATGGCGAAAAACATTCAAGGATGGGGCTGAGGTGATGGTCGTTGGATCTGACTGTATTTGATGACGTGTTCAATTTAAGAGGCACAGGAGTTTTAAGTTTAAGCTTTGAGTCAAATTGGATTGACTGTGCTGAAATTTGATAATGGGCAAGTAATGAATGAGATTGATGGAGTAGTGGAAGCCATTTATCATTATTGTCAACGAATCCCCCTAAATCCCCCTTTTTAAAGGGGGACTTTCGCGAATTAATTGAATTACGTGACAGTCCCTCCCTTTTTAAAGGGAGGTTAGGAGGGATTAAAAATATTAAAATAGAAGAATAAAATGAAACCCTACAATAAAAACTTAAAACAAGCCGCACGTGATTTACGCAATAACATGACCAATGCTGAGAAGTTGTTATGGTCACGGCTTCGCAATAAGCAAATTTTAGGTTTGCAGTTTTATCGGCAAAAGCCCATTTTAAATTTCATCGTAGATTTTTACTGTCCCGCTGCCAATTTAGTCATTGAGTGCGATGGTAGTCAGCACTATACGTCTGAAGGATTAGAGGCAGATCGGGTGAGGGATGAAGCTTTGACTCAGCTTGGGCTAAAGGTGCTGAGATTTGATAATGGAGAGGTAGTGGGACAGATTAATGATGTTGTAGTGATGATTTATAGATTTTGCTCAGGAGAATCCTGATAAATTTTTTATTCTTTGAATAGAGATTTATGTAAAATTAAGTTATTTTCTATTAATCTAATTTTTTAATAGAAAAGTTGGTCAAATTGTTGATTTGTAAAGGTTGTATAGAGAAAAAAACACCTCCATATACTTATGATAATGTAAATTTTGAAAGTCATTTTTGTGAGGTTTGTCAAGGTGAAAATCCTCATTTAGATTATGAGCTTTTTAAAAATAAGCTATTTGATGTGATATCTACTAATTATAGATTTTTGCGTGATTTGCCGTGGAGGGCAGGTTGGTTTTATGAAGCAAATGATGAAGATGGGGTGGATGAATTCTATAGTTTATTAGAGTCATTAGAGTTAGGTGAAGATTTAACGGAAAAATTAGCAGAAGATGGAAGTGAGAAATTCGGTAATGAGTTATTAGTACTTTATGATGATTCTTTAGAAGAGTATGAGGGTTGTGATAGCGAAATTGAATGGGAACATATTCAAACAAGTTTTCAGCATGAATTTAGGTTTTTTAATTCAAAATTAAAAAATTTCTTAGATCATACATTCGAATATTTACTTGATAGTGGAAATATCAAATCATCACTTATAAATAGTATAATACCTAATACGATTTTATATCGTGGCAGAAGTTTTGATAGTTTTAATATTTTAATGAAAGAAATTAATAAAGATAATTTAGCATTTGAATGTGAAGAAGAATATGAAGAAATAGCCAAAAATATTCAAGATAAATTTGGATTAGTACCGCCTTTATTGGCTAGTGACCAACGAATGACACCCTTTGGAGTATCTGCGCTATATTTATCGACAAATAAAATAGCATGTGTAGCAGAAATTAGAGCTTTAGTTGGGCAATATGTAGGTATTGCTCAATTCTCTAACAGAGCAGAGCTAAAATTGTTAAATCTAAATAAGTTAGCTGATGGCTTATCACCTCATCATTTAGATGAAAGCTATTTAGAAAAGTTGGATGTTTATGTATTCTTTAAAAAATTAATTGCGAGTGTATCAAAACCAAAGCTTGAGAGTGGAAAGTTTGATTATTTGATAAGCCAATACTTTTTTGAGTACTTAAGAGTAAAGTTTGGAAATCAGATTCATGGAATTTTTTTAAAGTCGGTACAATTACCTTCTGCTGATAATATTATTTTGTTTCCTGAAATAACTGCACAGGGTATAGATCATTCTGAGTGTATTAATAAGTGTCCAATTTATTTTAAGTGGAATAAAGATTCTATATACGGCTTAAATATTTCTAGAGTAAAGGAAATTTCTATTACAACTGAAATTGAACTTGGATCACCTCATCCAAGGCATACACAATATAGTGATTGGATTTAATCCCTCCTAACCTCCCTTTAAAAAAGGGAGGAGTTGTCACGTAATTTATTTATGTAATCAAATGACAAAGTCCCCCTTTGAAAAAGGGGGATTTAGGGGGATTAAAAAATAAAAGCCCTCACAGTGAGGGCTTTTATTAATGCAAATTATTGAACCGAATCATCCAAATTCGGTGCTAACCAACGCTTCGCCTCATCTAACGTCCAGCCTTTACGTTTTGCATAATCCTCAAGCTGATCGCCTGCGATTTTACCTACGTTAAAGTATTGGCTTTCAGGGTTTGCATAATAGAAACCGCTGACAGATGAAGGCGGCCACATTGCAAAGCTAGTGGTCAATTGCGTACCAATCTTGTCAGTAGAACCTAACCAGTCAAACAACGGCGCTTTTTCAGAATGCTCAGGGCAAGCAGGGTAGCCCGGTGCAGGACGGATGCCCACATACTTCTCTTTAATCAATTCTTCATTGCTTAAGGTTTCAGACGCTTGGTTACCCCAGAACTCTTTACGGATACGTTCATGCAAATGCTCCGCAAACGCTTCCGCAAAACGGTCACCTAAAGATTGCGCAAGAATTGCAGAGTAGTCATCGCCTTTAGCTTTGTACTCATTTGCCATTTCTTCTGCACCAAAGATGGATACCGTGAAACCGCCCAAGTAGTCTTCTGCGACACCTTTAGGCGCAATAAAGTCCGCTAATGACAAGTTTGGTTTACCTGTCACTTTACCAGACTGTTGACGAATGTGATGGAAGGTATGCGTAACCGATTGACCATCTTCGCTATACACTTCAACCGAATCCGCTGCAGAACGGTTAGCAGGGTAAATACCAAACACAGCACGAGCATCAAAACGTTTGTTGTCGATGATGTCTTTTAGCATGGTCTGTGCTTGTTCATACAAGTCAGTTGCTGCTTCACCTACAACTTCATCCGTTAAGATAGCAGGGAATTTACCTGCCAAACTCCAAGAAATGAAGAACGGTGTCCAGTCAAAGTACTCAACTAATGTTTCCAATGGATAATTGGTCAGCGTTTGCGTACCAATAAAGTTTGGCTTCACAGGCGCATTGGCAGCAAAGTCAATTTTTAAGCCATTTTCTACAGATTCAGCATATGTCAGCTTGGCAGCTTTTGGCTGTTTATTGGCAATACGCTCACGGACTTTTTCATATTCAGCACGTGTGTCTTCAACAAATTTAGGCTTCATTTCTTTAGAAAGTAAAGTTGTTGCTACACCCACAGCTCGTGAAGCATCGGCAACATAAATGACTGCATCATTTGAATATTGCGGATCAATTTTCACTGCCGTATGCGCTTTAGAAGTGGTTGCACCGCCAATCATCAATGGAACATTAAAGCCTTTGCGCTGCATTTCTTTCGCAACAAAAACCATTTCATCCAGTGACGGCGTAATCAGGCCAGATAGACCAATAATGTCGACTTTCTCATCAATGGCAGTTTGCAGAATCTTCTCGCAAGGCACCATCACGCCAAGGTCGATGATGTCATAGCCGTTACAGCCCAACACCACGCCCACGATATTTTTACCGATGTCGTGCACGTCGCCCTTCACCGTTGCCATTAGGACTTTACCCTTAGATTGGCCAGCTGTTTTTTCCGCTTCAATGAACGGATTCAGCCAAGCTACAGCCTGTTTCATGACACGTGCAGATTTCACGACTTGCGGCAGGAACATTTTGCCCGAACCGAACAAATCGCCCACCACGTTCATGCCGTCCATCAGCGGGCCTTCAATCACATCTAAAGGACGAGCTGATTTTAAACGCGCTTCTTCAGTATCTTCATCAATGAACGTTGTGATACCTTTCACCAAAGCATGCTCAAGACGTTTTTCAACTGGAAGCTCACGCCATTCCAAGTTTTCCACTTGTTTTTGCGCAGCACCTTGACCACGGTATTTTTCAGCAACTTCAAGCAGCTTTTCTGTAGCTTCTTGATGGCTTTCACCTTGGTTTTGGTTCAAGATCACATCTTCAACCGCAGCTTTCAGTTCAGCATCAATTTCATCATAAATCGCCATTTGACCTGCGTTGACGATACCCATAGTCATGCCTTGCTGAATGGCATGGTATAAGAACACTGAGTGAATCGCTTCACGTACAGGCTCGTTACCGCGGAAAGAGAACGATACGTTAGACACACCGCCAGAAATCATGGCATGCGGCAAGTTTTGCTTAATCCAGCCAGTCGCTTCAATGAAGTCCACAGCATAGTTGTTGTGTTCTTCGATACCTGTTGCCACTGCAAACACGTTCGGGTCAAAAATGATGTCTTCAGCAGGGAAGCCAACTTCATTCACTAACACGTCATAAGAGCGCTTACAGATTTCTTTTTTACGTGCAGCTGTATCGGCCTGACCATTTTCGTCAAAGGCCATCACAATCACGGCAGCCCCATACTGACGGCACAAACGCGCTTTTGCAACGAACTCGTCATAGCCTTCTTTTAAGGAAATCGAGTTAACAACCGCTTTACCTTGTACACATTTTAAGCCCGCTTCAATGATTTCCCATTTAGATGAGTCAATCATGATCGGCACACGTGAAATTTCAGGTTCAGAGGCTACAAGATTAAGGAAGTGCACCATTGCGCCTTCTGAATCCAGCATGCCTTCATCCATGTTGATGTCGATAATCTGAGCACCGGCTTCAACTTGCTGCTGTGCAACTTCTAAAGCTTCGGCAAAGTTTTCTTCACGGATTAAGCGTAAGAATTTTTTAGAACCTGTTACGTTGGTACGTTCACCCACGTTCACAAAAAGTGATTCTTCAGTGATGTTAAATGGCTCTAAACCACTTAAACGACACGCAGGTTTAGTCTCTGGCACTTGGCGCGGGGCAATGTCTTTTACGGCATTGGCAATAGCACGGATGTGATCCGGCGTTGTACCGCAGCAGCCGCCCGTGATGTTAATCAAGCCACTTTCTGCAAATTCTTTAATAAAGGCAGCGGTTTGTTCAGGGGTTTCATCATAACCGCCGAAGGCATTTGGTAAGCCAGCGTTCGGATGGGCTGAAACAAAAGTATCGGCAACGTCAGCAATGGTTTTTACATGCGGACGCATGGCATCTGCACCTAGGGCACAGTTAAAGCCAATCGACAATAAGTCACCATGACGCACAGAGTTCCAGAACGCTTCAGCAGTTTGGCCAGTTAAAGTACGGCCAGAGGCATCGGTTATCGTGCCTGAAATCATCAATGGCAATTCATAGCCAAGCTGATTAAACACTTCTTTCACTGCAAAAATGGCAGCTTTACAGTTTAAGGTATCGAATACAGTTTCAATGAGTAGAATATCCGCACCGCCTTCAATCAGGGCATGCGCAGCTTGAATATAGTTTTCTTTTAACTCATCAAAAGTAATGTTACGAAATGCTGGGTCATTTACATTTGGCGAGATCGAGCAAGTACGTGAAGTCGGGCCAAGCACTCCTGCTACAAAACGCGGTTTTTCAGGCGTTGAGTATTTTTCACAAGCTGCTTTGGCAATACGCGCTGCTTCACGGTTGATCTCTGATACCAAATCTTCCATGTGGTAGTCAGACATTGAAACTTTTGTGCCGTTAAAGCTGTTGGTTTCAATAATGTCTGCACCAGCATCGAGATAGGCTTCATGAATGCCTTGAATGATTTGCGGCTGAGTCAACACCAATAGGTCATTATTGCCTTTGAGGTCAGATGCCCAATCTGCAAAACGCTCACCACGGTAGTCAGCTTCTTCGAGTTTATGACGCTGAATCATGGTGCCCATTGCACCGTCGATAATCAGAATCCGTTGAGCGAGCAGCTCTTTTAGGGTGGCAAGCGTGGACATAAATAACCCCAATCCGATGGAATATAAAATCGGCAAATATATTAACAGAATTCATTGCAGTTTTATTGATATTCAATCATCTTCACAGTGCGCAATTATTAGCTTGTTGAATTAATGAGCAATATTGCAACTTGCTAATTTCATATTCCAATTTCATATAAATGTATGGAAAGCTTCATGAATTTGTCATATTGCTCAGGCAAGATTAAAAAACATCCAGCAGGGCTATGCAAAATGACAAAAAAACATGACAGATGAAATATAAGTTGAAATATTGGGTTTCAAAGAAAATAAAGTTTAAATACGCAGATTAAATAACTGATTTACTTTATGAAAGTAGAGTAGGGAAGTCGGTTTTTAACACTTAAAAAAAACAAATAAAGCATGAAAAATTGCTTTATATGACACCGCTTTGTCATATAATTGTCATAATTAAATTGAACAATATGGGGATTTTAAAATCCTCTATTCCTGCCTGCATGAATTCTAAACAAACTCCCGTAGATTCAGCGCACACGTCGACTCCTCAAAAGTCCACGAATGTTCATGTGCCTACACCGAAATTCTTTATGCCGGTATTTTTAACGGTGATTATTTCAACGTTGATTTATATTGGTTTTCAGGTGACTGCCGATTTAGCGCATGTTCCGCCTTTAAGTCTTTATTCAATGATTTTATTGGGCACAGCCTTATTCATCGCACTTGGCTTTGAATTTGTAAATGGTTTCCATGACACTGCAAATGCAGTAGCAACAGTGATTTATACCAATGCTTTGTCAGCACCGGTTGCGGTAATGTGGGCGGGTTTCTGTAACTTCCTAGGCGTAATGGTTGCCAGTGGTGCAGTCGCTTACGGCATTATTGCTTTATTACCTGTTGAATTGATTATGAATGTCGGTTCAGGTGCAGGTTTTGCCATGGTTTTCGCTATGCTGATCGCAGCGATTTTGTGGAATTTAGGAACTTGGTTCTTAGGCATCCCGGCGTCTAGTTCGCATACTTTGATTGGTTCTATTCTTGGCGTTGGCATCATGAACTACCTGTTAAATGCAGGCGGTGGTGCGAGCGGTGTAGATATGGAGCAGGTGCTTAAAGTCGGTAAGGCGTTATTGTTCTCGCCACTGATTGGTTTTGCATTTGCCGCTTTAGTTTTCTTGTTGGTGAAGCGTATTTTCCGCAAACAGCTTGAATTGTTTCAACCACCAGAAGGCAATAAGCCACCACCACCACTGATTCGTGCAATTTTGATCTTTACCTGTACAGGTGTAAGTTTTGCGCACGGTTCAAATGATGGTCAAAAAGGTATGGGTCTGATCATGCTGATTTTGATCGGATGTGTGCCATTGGCTTATTCACTGAATAAGAACTTAGATAATCAACATATTCAATCTTTCCATCAGTTATCTGCTCAAACTGCGACGGCGATCTACGCAGAGCATAAGGATATTCCTGATGCACAAGCACGTGATGTACTCACCAAATACATTCAAACCAAAGAAGTCAGCCCAGAAGTTGTGCCAGCTTTAGCAAGTTTGACCGATCATTTAGGTGAGCGAGTTGCACAGTATGGCGACTTAAAAGATATTCCTGAACAAGAAGTATCTTCGATTCGTAATGATATGTACTTAAGTACCACTGCTTTTAAACGTCTAGATAAAGCTGAACAACTACCAGCAATGGCAGAAGCTGAACAAAAGACTGTGAAAGAATATCGTAGTCACTTAGATTCGTTCTTACAGTACATTCCAACATGGGTAAAAGTCGCTGTTGCATTGGCACTGGGTCTTGGCACCATGGTGGGCTGGAAACGTATTGTTGTGACTGTCGGTGAACGTATTGGTAAAAACCACATGACCTATGGTCAGGGCATGTCTGCCGAGCTTGTTGCTATGTCAACGATTGCTGCTGCGGATGGTTTTGGTATGCCTGTATCGACCACACACGTATTGAACTCTGCGGTTGCAGGTACCATGGTCGCGAATAAATCGGGTCTGAACTTTGCAACAGTGAAGACCATTCTATCGGCTTGGGTCTTCACTTTACCTGCAACGATCTGTCTATCAGGCTGCTTGTACTGGTTATTCTTGAAAGTGTTCTAAGCAACTCAAATTCCAGATATAAAAAAACGCTGCTTCGGCAGCGTTTTCTTATGGCTTTATCTCAGACATCACCGATTTTAATGGGATGACTGAGAGCTGAATTAGAACAATCAAACTAGCGAGTTGAAGCTTTGCAAAGTTCAACACTTATTTGAACCAATGCAGTTACGCTTTTTTAAACAGTCCCAATACTTTTTTCACGGGCAATTTCTCTTCAGCAAAACCATACAGCGCTGCAAAAGGTAAGGCAGTACGCGCCAAATAAGCCACACGCCATAAGCCACCATGGTTGGCACCATGCATCATGAGTTCTAATGGGTGGTCTAGCGCCGTTTCAGGGTTAGCAACCGATTGAGGGTTTCTCAAGTCGTGAATCCATAAAGCCGCCATGAGTGCATTGGTGGTTTCAGGTTGGAAGGATTCCACATCAAATAAACTCGCACCATTAAATGCGGCTTTTAATAATGGATTCTTCGTCACTGAGCGGGTCGTGGTGGATGGCGCAATATTGATACTAACCCGCTGACCATTTTGACGTGCGACAGTTGCGCGCCATTGTTGGATACGTTTTGCGAGTGCGTAGTTTGGACCTTGTTCCACCACCAGACAGTCAGCAATACCATAGGATTTTCCATTGTCTGCTGTGGTGGTTTGCTCATTATTTTGCTTAAAGAAATGCTGACCTGTGACTTTGGCAATACTTTGTGTCAATAGTTTTTGTGCAGAAGCACGGTTTTGGAATTTGGCTTGCGCTGCCGTAACAATCTCTTCTGGAACCGCATAGACATCGGTCGGAGTACACATAAACATCAAGCTGGTGTCGGCTTTTTGTTGGCTGACATAGGCCATGATGCTGTCCATTGCCATTGCAACACGAACATGCTTTTCACCATCTAAATAGGCAATTGCAGCCAGATCTAGTTGATGTTCACTTTGTGCAAGCCATTGTGCAATTTCAGGAATGTGTGTCAGTAAATTGGCGCCCAATTTGTGTTTTAGTTCTTGAATGGGTGTGTCTTCATGCACAGCGTCGAGACTTGGTGCATATAAAGTGGCATTACCGGATTGAACCGTGCTTAAGATTCGATCCCAAACACGTTCATTATTGAGGTCGATTGCCACAATATTGGCTTTCCATTTTGTTAACCACGTCAGAGGGCCAGCTTCGGAGGCAGCACCAAAAAGCACCATAGTCCGATCTGACAAATCGAACCATTCTGGGTGTGCAATGGCTTCACGTAATGCGTCGGCATGACTGGCTTCAATGATGCCAGCATCTTGCCATTTTTGAATCTGAGCCAGTAAAGCCTCACCTTGAAGTTTTTGACCATGATAGGGCACATACCACTCAGGCGCTGCGTCACTTTCACCTTTTAATTTCACGGTATGCAGCGGATGTGCAGTCAAAGCTACTGCATCTTTGAGCGTATACTTTTCTTGATTACGATAAAACTCAAAGACGTGATGCGCTTTATTTAAACCTTGCTCAGCAATGTTGATCGCAGCTTCAGATGATTGAATTCCTTGTTCAACCAAGGCTTTAAAATATTCAGGATATTTTTTACGCCAGTTTTTTTCTTGTTTTGCACGTACAGAAGAGTGATGGTCAACTGCAGCTAAGGCTTCAGCGATAATTTCACGACCAGTTTTAGATGTACTCGGCTTTTGGTTTGAAGCCGAAATGGGAAATTGAAGACCTTCAGTTGAACTCGACATGCAAAATATCTCAGCTAATTTTGTCATTAATATACAGATGTATACATTATCTATGCCAAATTAAAAAATAGGGTGGCATAAAGTGCCAGATTTATATGATTTGTCATGTGCTTTTGTGAACTTTCGTAGAATATACAGCTTCAAATTTTATTGCTGGAATTGAAAAAGCCTTCGGTTTGAAGGCTTAAAAGAAGAGGGCATGAAATCAGCAACGGCAAATCAACAACGGCCTTTTTTAGCCTGTCCGGGCGGGCAAAAGTCGCCATGTCGATCTGGGTAATTGTAAGGATAGTGATTACGATCTGGGTCGACCACGATACTGCCTTCACGAGTGTGAACGGCACAAGCACTCAACACGCAGGTCAACAGCAAACTTGAGAACATCAGGACTATTTTCATTGGAATTTTCCCTTTTTTATTCTGTGTCATTTCAGTTTAAATCAGGGCATGGGTAGATAGCGTTTCAATCTGCTGTGAAATTGTATAGCTCGATATTCAAAGTGCGGTGTTGTAGATATGGGAAATTGGCTAAAGAAAAGATCAATGGTCATGAGGTTAAACTCGGCGCAATAAAAAAGCCTAAACTGAAACGGTTTAGGCTGTCATTTTACTGGTTAAATCAGACTGATTTTTTAGACTTAACGTTAGAAAGGAACGTTTAATAACTGACTTAAGAAATGTGGAATGAGTTTCGGTTCAAGAATAATCGTCATGATTACACCATACGCTGCGCCCCAAAGGTGTGCGCTGTGGTTAATGTTGCTGTTGCCACGTTTACCTGACCAAATACTATAAGCCACATAAAGCACGGCAAAAATAATTGCAGGAACAGGAATAAAGAATACAAAAATCAGTTTCCACGGTTCAAACAAGATATACGCAAAAAGTACCGCAGATACCGCCCCAGAAGCCCCTAAACTTGCCCAATGGGTATCATGCTTATGTTTTAAATAACTCGGAATAATCGCAGCGATCAAACCGCCCAAGTAAAACAGCACAAAGCCCATGTCGAAAAAATATTGGCGATAAAAACTTTCAATCACGCTACCAAAGAAAAATAAGGTAATCATGTTGAATAATAGGTGCGCGCCATCTGCATGAATAAAACCATGGCTAATAAATCGGTCATACTCGCCACGACTGAGGGCAGGCGGCCAAAATAACAAACGATTCATCACTTTCTGATTTGAAAATGCAATCAGTGAAATCACCACCGTAATCAGGATAATGGTCACGGTGTGGTTAAAGGGTAGGCCCAACATATATGACTATTCTACTTGTTAAAATTTATGCTCAATAATGCCATTAAATCTGCCTAAAGCGTGAACTTTCAGAATAATTCCGACAATTTTAGTTGATTTTTTTCTAATGCCCCGCATCTTAAGTTAAAATAGCGACTTCAGCTTGAGGAAATATTGTAATGTCGACTGAGAACAAGAGCACAGCAGTTGCTGAAGAAATTCCAAACCTATTGATCACACCAAATGCCCAAGAGTATTTGAAAGATCTTTTGGATAAACAAAATACACCGGGCATTGGTGTACGTGTTTTTGTGGAAAATCCGGGTACGCCACGTGCTGAATGTTGTATGGCTTACAGTGCACCAGAAGAAGTTGTGCCTACAGACTATAAACAAGACTATCCAGATTTCCCTGCATTTATTGACACACCGTCTATTCCATATCTTTTGGATGCGGTGATTGACTATAACAAAGACCGTTTTGGTGGTCAGTTAACTTTCCGTGCACCAAACTCAAAAGTGCCACGTGTGGGTCCAGATGCCTCTGTAGAAGAGCGAATCACTTATGTTCTACAGTCAGAAATTAATCCTGGCCTTGCCGGTCATGGTGGTAACTGTGCATTGGTAGAAGTGGTTGAAGATGCAGAGCATGGTTTAACTGCAGTGCTTAAATTCGGTGGTGGTTGCCAAGGTTGTTCTTCAATCGATTTAACCCTGAAACAAGGTGTTGAAACAACATTGAAGCAGCATGTACCTGAATTAATGCGCGTTGTTGACCAAACGGATCACAGTAATACTGAAGGTGCTTATTTCAAATAAGTTCAGTATTGTTATAAAAAAGCCGCAATGATGCGGCTTTTTTATTGTCTAAATCAAATAAAACGAAGATTTTTAAATGGTTTCTGAGGTTTTTACAGCGAGATGATAAGCGATATCACAAATATAAATGAGAATGATTATTAAAATTAGTTGCAATATTGTTCGTGGTAGTTACAATGTGCAACACAATATTCAAGATTTCTCCATAAATACGTTCATTTGGAAGCACTCAATGACCAAACAACTATTAAAATCAACGCTTACACTTTCAATACTCTGTGCATTGGTAAGTTTGTCGCATGCAGAAGATGTGCAAACTGAAGCAACAGACGAATCCGTAACGAAGATGGAAACCATTGTTGTTACTGCAGCAGAACAGGTTAAACAATCATTAGGTGCTTCAAAAATTACGGCAGAAGATTTAGAAAAAATACCGGTTGTTAATGATATTTCAGAGTATGTGCGCCGTATGCCGGGTGTGAATTTGACTGGTAACAGTGCCACCGGGCAACGTGGTAATAACCGTCAGATTGATATCCGTGGTATGGGGCCTGAAAACACGTTGATCTTAATTGATGGCAAGCCTGTAAATTCGAGAAACTCAGTACGTTATGGCTGGCGCGGTGAGCGTGATACACGTGGTGATTCGAACTGGGTACCTGCGGATGCCATTGAATCGATTGAAGTGCTGCGTGGTCCAGCAGCAGCGCGTTATGGTTCAGGTGCGATGGGTGGTGTGGTCAATATTAAAACCAAGAAAGTGACCAACGACGTGCATGGCTCTGTGGAAGTTTTTACCAATCAACCTGAAGACGCTAAAGAGGGCGCAAGTCACCGTGAAAGCTTTAACTTAAGCGGGCCAATTCTCAAAGATGTCCTTTCATATCGTTTATACGGTAGTTATAACAAAACCGATTCAGATGCTGCGGATATTAATGCATTAATGGACAATGGCGCGCGTATGGCGGGTCGAGAAGGCGTTGAAAATAAAGATATCGCAGGGCGCTTGGCTTGGCAGTTGAACGATCAACAAGTCTTGATGTTTGACGCAAGTGTTGGCCGCCAAGGCAACCGTTTTGCGGGTGACAGTCAAAACAGTGTATTTGATCCAGCCGATCCGAACAAGGCGCCCATTTTATCCGCTTTAATTGGTGAAGAAACCAATACCATTTATCGTGATACTTTTGCATTAACTCATGAAGGTACTTGGGGGTGGGGTGACAGTAAACTCATAGCGCAATATGACAAAACCAAAAATAAGCGCTTACCTGAAGGTACAGGTGGTAGTACAGAGGGGCAGATTAATAATCTTGAAAATAAACAAACGTCACATCTAGAAACCATTCGCTTTAATGCAGAAGCCAATCTGCCGTTCCAATGGTATGTTCCACAGGTATTAACTTTAGGCACTGAGTGGGTTGAAGATGACTTTACCGATACGGTTAATACACAAGCTGGCGCAGGCGGTTTTGGTGATGCGCTGACTTCAGGTGACCGTTCACAAATGGATTCACGGATTGCGTCGGCCTATATTGAAAATAATATGAATTGGGGCGAAAGCACCGATGTTGTTTTGGCACTGCGTTATGATAATCATAGTAAATCGGGAGATAGCTGGAGTCCAAGTCTCAATATTACGCAAAAACTTGGTGACTATTGGACACTAAAAGGTGGTGTAGCTAAGGCGTATAAAGCACCCAATATGTACCAAAATGCGGAAGGTTATCTGTTAAGCACTCGCGGTAATGGCTGTCCAATTGGGCTGAGCCAATGTTTATTACAAGGTAATGGCGATCTCAAACCTGAAACTTCAGTGAATAAAGAATTAGGTGTGCAGTTTGAAAAAGACATCGTAAATGCAAGCTTTGCATGGTTCCGTAATGATTATAAAAATAAGATCGTTGCAGGGGATACACGTCTAGAAGAACTAGAAGTAAATGGAACAACATATAATGTATTGCGTTGGATGAATACGCCAGAAGCCTTGGTGGAAGGTGTTGAAGGAAGTATTTCTTTGGACTGGGGTGATATCACGTGGACCAATAACGTCACCTATATGATCAACTCTGAAGATAAACGTACTGGCAATCCACTTTCAGTGATTCCAAATTACACCATAAACTCTATTTTGAACTACAACATCACGGATCGATTAGACAGTAACTTTGTCTATACCCAATATGGTCGTCAAAAACCACGTCAATATGCAGAAACTAGTCTTGAAAGCAAAAATGGCTTGGCGATGGATAGCGTGAAAAGTTATGGCATTGCAGGCATTAACTTTGGTTATAAATTTAATGCGGACTTGAGTGCTCGTATCGGTGTGAATAACCTATTTGATGAGCAAAAACTGCGTGATAAAACGGTCAACCAAACATATAACGAGCCGGGTCGAGCTTACTATGCAAGTTTGAAATACCAATTCTAAGTATTTCCAAAAGAAAAGCCGCTTCACGCGGCTTTTTTTATGCTTGGATATTTAAAATTTTCAGTGCTTCACTTGAGTAGTAGAATTGTTCTAAATAGAGACGTGAACGCTCACGCAAATAACCCGACTCAATCATTTGTTGAACGATAGGATTGAGTAAATTTTGAAGTTCATGCTGAATCAGTGCTTCATCAATATTTAAATCACGCAGCAATAAATCAAAAGGGCGTTCTGCATTGCGCACGTACCAAGCGTATACGCCATCATGCACTTGCTGTTTCATATACTCAGACTGTCGCATAAAGTCCCAAATTTCATGACCCATAGCGACGGTTTGCGGCAAGTCCTGAACTTCAACATAGTTCTTTAATACCGAAACTGGCAGCGCTTTAATTTTATGCCACAAATTGGCCTGAAAATGGTACAGCTTATGATCATCAAAGTGCTGATTTAACACGGTTTCACTCATTTGACTGAGCTTTAAAATATTCTTTTGCAAATATTTACTGACTGCATTATCTAAATTGGTATCTGTGACGTTTTCCAGTACCGATTTCCCCATTTTCATAAATCGTGAAACACCGGGTACAGATTTTGCAATCACCGAATTATCTAAATAATCTTGTATCGCATGTTGAATCAATTGACTGATCATGGCTGAAAATGCAGGATTGTTGACCATGGTATGAATTAAACGCTGACGATGTCCCTGTTTACTTGCCACATACTGTGCAATTTTATCGATGGTCAACACAGGAATGATTTCGGCAATCGTAGTGCTGTCATTTGCAGGGTGAATCAGTGCAAATTTGATATGTTCAGCAATTTGCTCAATTAGAAATTGACTTGCAGGGGTATTTAAAATTTGTTTCTGCAACAAGGCATTGATTTGATCAAAACTCCAAATTTGCTGCAAAGATTGTTTACGAAACCATTGATAAAAATGGGTGAATTCAGTGGCTACGGTATCATTGTGTGAAAAGCTCTGATCTAAAAAGTTCAGTTGAGCGTCAATCAACTGCTCAATCATCGGGTTTTTCTGCATACTTTCCCTGAAGCCCCAGTGATGGGTATCTAAAAATGGCGAATGCTCAGTTTAACTGAATCAGTTTATCTACCAAAGGATTTTTAAACTTTTGACTTTTCGCAAGGAAAGGTAAGTAATGGTCTGCAACTTGTTGTTCGGCTTCTAAGATTGGCATATGACCGACGTTATTTAAAATCACTGGGGTTTCTGCACGTTTCAGTAAAGACTTGAGTTCGCCAGCCACTTCAACATTAAAGATTTTATCTTGTTTGCCCCAAAGGATCAGGGTTGGTGCTTCCACCGTTCGTGTTAATCGAGCAAAAGTTTCAGGGGTGTAGATTCGATTGAGCGTGACGACTTGATCGATCATTTTACTGGTGAAGGGCGCACGCGCAATTAAGATATTTTCCTGCGCTTCTTTAAGCTGTGTTGGAACATTGGGCGGATTTTGCATGAGTTTATGCATAACATCATCTAAATCCCCCGGTTTTGAAACGATTAAATTTTTAAGTTTATACGGGTCGCGGGTATAACTGGTATTGGCCTGTTTATAAATGCCCGCGCTGTTGAGTAAAAATAAGCTTTGGGTGTCAAAAGGATATTGAGAGGCATATACCGTGGCAATGGAACCACCCAGCGAGTGACCTGCGACATTCAGTTTATCTTCAATATCTATTTTAAGGACAAACTGGCGTAGTTGTTCCGTGACATTCGGCACTGAGACATCAAAATCGACCGGCACATGTGTATCGCCATTGGCCGGAAGGTCGGGGATGATCACGTGATAGTTCGGTGTTAAATAATGCGCAACACGGTTCCAATTATCACGTGTGCCACCTAAACCATGAATCAGCAAGATGGTCGGTTTAGAGCGTTGACCGCCTTCGCTATAACTCCAATTCACATTGCCGACTTGAACACTATGTGTGACTAAACCTGCCGCTTTACGCTCTTGGCTCAAATAATTTTGCACGATAGAGGGTACGGCAAAGTTTTTGCTGATGGGAGACGGATTTGCAGCCAAAGTGTTGTTGGCAGTAAACGTCATACAGCAAATTGTTGCTAGCTTGAAAAAGCCAAAAATGCGTGAATGATGTCCTTTCATTGACGTTTACCCCAGTTAAATCGAATCGATATATTTTTTAGATCATTTATATGACTATTATCAGAATGGGCTGAAATAGTAAAAGCGTATATTTATGAAATATATTGTAAATTAAAAATGACCTTTGTCATCCATTGCTTTTTTGACGTGGTTAAACTTGCGTTTTAATAATGTGAACCATTACAGAAAAAATAATTTTTTTTGATGAATGTGGAGTAGCATTTTCTATCAAGATGCATCGTCGTAGAAAAAATTCACAGCAATTGTTTTTGCAAGTGACAATCGATTCGACTGGGATTAAAATATTGCAACTTCGGATAAGGGTAATTAGAACATGCTAGCAGCAGCAGAAGCTTTAGATCGTTTAAAGAAAGGGAATCAACGTTTTGTAAACGGTGAAACGAATCACCCGAAGCTTTTGACGCATCAACAACGTGCTGAAATGGCCGAAAGCCAAGAACCTTTTGCGATTATTTTAGGGTGTTCAGACTCACGTGTTCCTGCTGAAATGGTATTTGACCAAGGCTTAGGCGATTTATTCGTGATTCGTGTTGCAGGTAATATTGTGGCACCGTCTCAAGTCGGTAGCGTGGAATTTGCAGCAGAAAGCTTCGGTTGTCCTGTTGTAATTGTATTGGGCCATACACACTGTGGCGCGATTCATTCTACGATTGAAGCTTTAACTAACCCTGCGACACCACCATCAGCTAACTTGATGTCGATTGTGAATCGCGTTCGTCCATCTGTAGAAATACTTATGCAAACTGAATTGAAAGATGATCTTGAAAAACTTTCAATGCATGCAGTACGTTCAAACGTTTTTGCATCAGTAAATCAACTTCGTCATGGTTCAGCAGTCCTCGAAAACTTAATTGCGCAAGGCAAATTAAAAGTGGTGGGCGCTGAGTATTCACTCGAAACGGGTGAAGTGAGCTTCTACGATTTCTAAGCAAATTACAGTAAAGACAAGATTTAAAAAAAGGCGCTCAAATGAAGCGCCTTTTTTAACGAATCCATTTTCACCCACTAAATTTATAAGTTTGCTTTAATCAATGGATAAGCATTATTCAGCAAAATTGGTTGCGCTTTGGCATTCGGGTGAATCTGATCTTGTTGCATCAAGTTTTTATGTCCCGCAACCCCTTGCATAAAGAAAGGCAATAATTTGACTTTGTACTGTTGGCTCAACACTTGATAGTTATTTTCAAAAGCTTGGCTATATGCCTTGCCATAATTCGGTGGAATTTTCATTCCAAATAAAATGACTTTCGATTTGGCCTGTTGGCTTTTTTGAATCAGCTGCGCTAAATTTTTTTGAATTTGTGCAGGGGGTTGTCCGCGTAAACCATCATTACCACCTAACTCAATCACCACAAGGTCTGGACGATGAGTTTGCAACAGTTTAGGCAGTCGTGCCAAAGCACCACTGGTGGTTTCACCGCTGACACTTGCATTGACCACTTTATGTTGTTTCGGATACTGTTGGTCTAGACGTTTTTGTAATAAGTGGACCCAACCTTGCTGCACTGAAACACCATAACCTGCACTTAAGCTATCGCCCAAAATCATGATGGTTTTGGCAGAGAGCAGCATCGGGCAGAACATCAGTGCAATAGCCAGCAAGTAACTCAATAGACGATTATTTTGAATGCGATTTTGCATATAGGGAAGATATGACCCAACTCACGACAGATGTTGACATCATGCCACAGGCGATTATTTCTGCACAGCAATTGACACAAAAGATACAACTTCCACAAAAACAGTTATCGATCTTTGAACAACTCGATCTTGAAATATTTGCAGGGGAACAAGTTGCGATCACTGGTCGTTCGGGTTCAGGTAAATCCACCTTGTTGGGGATTTTGGCGACCTTAGATCAGGCCAGTTCGGGACAATTACGGGTCTGTGGTCAGGACATTCATCTATTAAATGAAGAACAGCGTGCTCAAGTCCGTTTGGCCCATATTGGTTTTGTCTTTCAGTCTTTCCAGTTGTTGCCACATTTAACGGCACTGGAAAATGTCATGCTACCGCTACGGTTACAAGCAAATTTTCAGGTCAAAGCTGCCCAAGAAAAAGCATTAAAACTGTTAGCAAAGGTCGGACTAGAACGCCAAGCGCATCAAGCCCCTAAAGTTTTATCGGGTGGTGAGCAGCAACGGGTTGCGATTGCCCGTGCTTTGGTGAGTGAACCCGATCTGATCTTTGCAGATGAACCGACAGGTAATTTAGACAGTGCAACGGCACAGGAAATTGAACAACTGTTATTTCAGTTAAATCGTGAAATGGGAACCACTTTGGTATTGGTGACGCATGATGCCGATTTGGCCCGTCAATGTCAGCGCCACTTTGAATTGGTCAATGGTCAATTGATTGAGCATCGAACAGGAGATGCTGCATGAATCTTTTGGCATTATTTCGACCACTCTTACAGCTGAGTTTTAAAACCACGGGTGTGTATTTATTATTGATCGCACTAACCTTGGCGATCAGTGCCACCACTGCTTTAAAGTTTAGCAATGTACAAATTCAAAATGCTGTAGCGCTACAAGCTGCTGAAATGTTGGCAGCAGATTTGGCGCTGACAGCCAATGAACCAATTCCACAAGAGTGGCAACAACAAGCCAAAGCACAGCAATTAAAACATTCGAATGTCACGCTATTTAGCAGTATGGCACACACCGATCAGCAATTTGTCATGGTCAATGTCAAAGCCGTTGATGCTGCATTTCCATTACGAGGTGAACTTGAAACAGAGCCGAAACTAAACCGGTCCATACAAGCAGGTGAGGTCTGGTTAAGTCCGCGTGCCATGGATTTATTGGGTGTAAAGGTTGGAGATCAGATCAATATTGCCGATGCTGCTTTTCAAGTCAGTGCCAAAATCATTCATGATACCAATCAAGAGCTTGGCTTCAGTGGTTTTTCACCGACGGTTATGATTGCGCAATCTGAGGTGGCGAGAACCAATGCTATCCAAGTCGGGAGTCGGATTGAATATCGCCTGTTAATGGCAGGAGATGCACAAAATACCCAGCGCTTTGAAAAACTGTATAAGCAGAAATTTGGCGATCAAACAGAAAGTGGTGCTGCCAATTCAGATCAAGAGCAGGTTCAGGATGCGGCTCAAAGCAGTTTGAAATTGAGAAATGCCAGTGAAGGCAATACCCGATTGATGAAGCCGATTGCAAACCTAGAAACGTTTTTACAACTGTCCAATATTTTAACCATCCTACTTTGTGGCATCGCCATCGCATTAACCAGCCAGCGCTATGTACAACAAAATCAGGATGCCATTGCACTGATGCGCTGTATTGGATCGACCAAACAGCAAATATTAAGTGCTTATCTGGCTTTACTTTTGGTTGTACTCGGGCTCTCAATCCTGTTTGGAAGTATGATTGGTCTGGGATTGGGCTATGGCTTATTGCAACTCATGCTACAGCTGATTCCTAATTTACAATTAGAGTTTTCAGCCCTGTCTATGCTACTTGGTCCGCTTCCAATTGCAATATTCACCAGTGCGATTGTGTTATTAGGATTTGTTCTTCCAAGTCTTTGGCAATTATTAGGGACACCGCCGGCACGTGTGATACGACAACAAGAGCGTTCTGTACGTTCCATGCTTTGGATGCTCAGTTTCGGCACACTTAGTTTGGTGGTGTTTTGTGTGGTTTTAACTGAAAATTTACAGCTCACCTTATGGCTGATTTGCGCCATTATCTTCCTGTGTGTTGGCCTATATATGATGGTCTGGCTCAGTTTGAAAGCCTTGAAAAGTTGGGGAACGAAAATCTCAGCGTATATACGCACACCGTATCAAACGGCATTTCAAATTACCGCATTGGCATTGGGGCTAAGTCTGATCACGGTTTTAGCGGTATTGCGTACAGATTTACTGGAACGTTGGCAACAACAATTACCACAAGGGACACCTAACCAATTTGTCTATGGATTACCGCCATTTGAGTTGCAGGATTTTAATCAACAACTCAAGCTGCATGGTTGGCAAGGGACGCCGATGTACCCGAATATTCGTGGACGATTAGTTGCAAAAAATGATCTCCCTTTTTCGGATGCTTTAATTAAAAGCAATAATTCATTACGCCGTGAATTGAATCTCACACAGGCTGCAACTTTTCCAAAAGATAATCAAATCATCGCGGGCAATCAGCAGTTTCAACAGGTCAATGAAGTATCGGTAGAAGTGAAAACCGCACAAGAGCTCGGTATTCAAATTGGAGATCGACTGAGTTTTAGCCTTCCTGAAGGGATTTTGCAAGCCAAGGTGATCAACCTTCGCAGTGTAGAGTGGGAAAGCTTTAGTCCAAACTTCTTCTTTATTTTTTCTCCCCAAACTATGGATGAAAATGCAGGCAGTTATTTGGGGAGTTTCTATGTTCCACCGCAAGATAAAAGTCAGTTAATTGATCTGATTCAGCAGTTTTCGAATACCGTGTTTATTGATGTTAGTCTAATTTTGGATGAGATCAAACGCATCGTCAGTGTATTGGTTCAGATTATTACTATCTTGGCGCTATTGGTCAGTATTTCAGGCATTTTGGTCTTGATCGCATGTTTGAACTTATTTATGGATGAACGCAAAAAAGAAGTGGCATTACTGCGTTCCTTTGGCAGTTCCAAGCAAAAGCTAAAGTCGATGCTCAGTTTGGAAGTTGGTTTGATGGGGCTAATTTCAGGTGTCGTGGCGTGTATTTTTGCCGAAGTAATCAGTGCGATTGTCAGTTATAAAATGGAACTGGTCATCCAACTACATGCAGAAATTTGGTTGATCCTCCCATTGGTAATGACCTTAGTCTGTACATTGATCGGACGTTATCGCTTAAGTTATCTTTGCGACATCCCACCCTTAGAAAGTTTGCGTGAACTAAATAGTTAAGCGTGGAGAAGGTTAACGGTTGAGCTAATTAAAAGTGGAGCAAGAACCTAGTGCGTAGTTTGGATTTAGACAAGATTTGACGTGTTTTCAACATGTCTGTGTTGATAGCCACTGGGTTCATTCCACTATTTAATGTGCTGTGAGCGATTGCTTCATCAGCAGGATAAAGTGTTCCCAAAGCGGTAAAATCGGTTGGATTAATTGTTGGCAATGCAGATAAAACAGATAGCATCCGACAGTTGCGGCGATTAGACCGATCATTTGAATGATTAGGGATTGATGTACTTTTTGTCCTAAATACCAAATAAAAGCCAACGCAGCCCCCATCAACATGCCGCCAATATGCGCGGCATTGTTAATCCCACTAATCATAAAGCCCATCGCGAGGTTAATCCCCATCACCATCAATAAGGTTTTTTTATCCAGATAAAATTGCTGTTTAGGTAACATGGGGAGCAGCGAAATAATCGTCAGCGCTGCACCGAGACCCATCACTGCACCCGATGCGCCTGCACCAATACTCGGAAAAAGTTGCTGATTGGCTGCACCTTCGGCCAATAATGCATAACTGTCTTGAATGGTTAAATAACCACTCAATAAACTTCCCATCAGTCCGGCTAAAACATACAGGCCGAGGAAGTAGAAACGACCTAACATTTGCTCGGCAACACTGCCAAAAATATACAAAGCCCACATATTCAACATCAGGTGAATCAGGCCAAAATGAAAAAACATACTGCTGTATAAGCGGATGGGTTCCTCTAAAAAGGTTAAAGGTGCATAATCAGCACCCCAACGCAAAGCATCCAGTGTGTCGGGTTGGCTAACGTTCATTCCATGCAACACTTGCCAGCCAAAGAGTCCAATATTGATGGTAATTAAGAGTGCTGTGATCCACCACAGTTGGATTTGCAGTTTGGGGGTTGATACAGCAGGAGGGCTGAGTTCAGACATGCTATTCTTGTACTGTGTCAAAATATTTAAAAATAAGCTTAACATGAAAAAACAGAATTTCTGGAGTAACACACTGACATGAAAGCCTTTATTGTTCGTACATTGTTAATTCTTGTCAGTCTTGTGCTTTTGGTGCAGCTTTGGATCTTTGGTAGTCTGGTGTGGTGGCGTACGCATCCTGTGGAATCGACGATGATGATGCGTTTAGATTATTGGTCTGAGCCCTCCAAACCGATTAAACACGAATGGCGTGATTACGACCAAATCAGTGATTATGTCAAACATGCTGTTGTTGCCGCTGAAGATGGCAAGTTTTTACAACACAAAGGTTTTGATTGGGAAGGCATGCAAAATGCCTTAGAGCGCAATAAAGATAAAGGCAAAGTAGTCGCAGGTGGGTCTACCATTTCTCAGCAATTGGCAAAAAACTTATTTTTATATAATAAGCGTTCATTTATCCGAAAAGGACAGGAAGCCGTTGCAACATGGATGATGGAACGCATGTGGACGAAGCAGCGCATTTTAGAGGTATATCTCAACTCGGTTGAGTTTGGGGACAACATCTATGGCGTAGAAGCTGCAACACAGCACTATTTTGGTAAAAGTTCACGGAGTTTGAGTCGAGAACAAGCAGCGTTTATTGCGGCTATTTTACCTAATCCAAAATATTATGATGAAAATCGACAAGATCGTAAGCTAAATTATCGTAAGCGCATGATCCAAAAATATATGCGTTATAGCCATATCCCAGATTAAGAACGATCTAAACACTCGTCAAATGGCATGGCAGTGATTTGAATTACAACAAAAAGCTCATATTAATGGGCTTTTTTTATGAAATTGTCACAAATTTGAAGCATACTAAACTGAGTACAGCACACATTTTTTTAATATGGGTTTGAAATGAATACCGCAGCTGAAGTCGCGCAAGTACCAACTGAATATACTTATAATGATCGTTATATCAATCGAGAGTTATCGATTCTCGACTTTCATCTGCGTGTACTCGAACAAGCGGTTGATCCGATACACCCCTTACTTGAACGTATGAATTTCTTGCTGATCTTTTCGCGCAACTTAGATGAATTTTTTGAGATTCGTGTTGCGGGAATGATGGAACAGCTAGACTTAGGCAATGAAAGCCGTAGTCCAGATGGTTTGACACCGAAGCAAGTTTTAGATGAAATTTCTGCGACAGCGCATGCGGCAATTGAGCGCCAGTATCGTATTTTAAATCAAGAAATTTTACCCAAACTGCGTGAAGAAGATATTTGCTTCTTGCGTCGTGGTGAGTTAACCCCTGCACAGTCGGCATGGGTAAAAAAATATTTCCAAGAACAAGTTGCTCCAGTCTTAACGCCAATTAGCTTAGATCCCGCACATCCATTCCCTCGCTTGGTGAATAAGTCGCTGAACTTTATTGTGACTCTAGAAGGGAAGGATGCGTTTGGTCGTCAGATTGACTTAGCCGTTGTACCTGCACCACGTTCGTTGCCACGTGTCGTTCGGCTTCCTGATGAATTAACCGGTGGCAAAGAGCATCATGTGATGCTATCGGCAATTATTCATGAACATGTCTCTGACTTGTTCCCCGGCATGACGGCGACGGGTTGCTACCAATTCCGCGTGACGCGTAATGCCGATTTGGCTTTGAATGAAGATGTTGAAGATTTGGCTAAAGCCCTGAAAGGTGAGTTGAATTCACGTCGTTTTGGTCGTGCTGTTCGCTTGGAAGTGACAGAAAATTGTCCGCAGCATATTTATGAATATTTGCTTGATGAGTTTGATTTAGAAGAAGAGCAACTCTATAAAGTAGATGGGCCAGTTAACCTTGCACGTTTACTGTCAAACTTTAAACGTCCACATTTACGTTATGACGCACATATTCCGGTTATTCCGAAAGTACTCAAGAAGTCTGAAAACATCTTTAGTGCGATGCAAAAGCAAGATATTTTGCTGCACCATCCCTTTGAATCATTCGCACCGGTAATTAATTTACTGCGCGAAGCTGCACGTGATCCGCAAGTTTTGGCCATTAAACAAACGCTTTATCGAAGTGGTGCAGACTCTGAAATTGTGCAAGTTTTAGCAGAAGCTGCACGTAATGGCAAAGAAGTCACCGCAGTAATTGAGCTTCGTGCACGATTTGATGAAGAATCAAATATTGCTGTAGCCAATGTATTACAAGAAGCGGGTGCAGTGGTGGTGTATGGCATCGTGGGCTATAAGACCCATGCCAAAATGATTTTGGTGGTACGCCGTGAAAATAATAAATTGGTGCGTTATGTACATTTAGGTACGGGTAACTATCACGCGGGCAATGCGCGTATCTACACCGATTATGGTCTGTTAACTACCGATAAAGAACTCTGTGAGGATGTACATCGTATTTTCCAAGAGCTGACTGGTATGGGAAAAATGGCGAAGTTGAAAAAACTGCTGCATGCGCCATTTACCTTACATGCTCAACTGATTAATTATATTGATAATGAAATTGCTAATGCTAAAGCAGGTAAGCCTGCGCAAATCATTGTCAAGGTTAATGCATTAACTGAAGTTCAGTTGATCAATAAACTGTATGAAGCGTCACAAGCGGGTGTACAGATTGATTTAATTATTCGTTCTATTTGTTGTTTGCGTCCGGGATTACCGGGGCTGTCTGAAAATATTCGCGTACGTTCTATTGTTGGCCGTTTCTTAGAACATACCCGAGTATATTATTTCAGTAATAATGGCGATGCTCGGATTTACTGTTCAAGTGCAGACTGGATGGATCGTAATTTATTTAACCGTGTGGAAGCTTGTTTCCCAATTGAGGATCCCGCCTTGAAAAAGCGTATTTATCAATTAGGTTTAGTGAATTATCTAAAAGATAATCAGCAAGCTTGGTTACTCCAAAGTGATGGACGTTGGATTCGTACCCATGTTCAAGAGGGAGAGGAGGCACATAATTCACAGCATGTGCTTTTAGATGCATTTAAATAGATGTGGGTTATAAATAAAGGGAGCAGATGCTCCCTTTGGTATTTTTTAAGTATAGATTTATTTTTGAATACTTTATCTCAGCTAAATTTAGCTGTAGCTACAAATTTTTCTATAGATATTTTTGACAAAACCATCAATTTGATACGTTGAAAGTTTTAATTCATTGACCATCTGCTCTTGAGTCGCACTATGGCTGACCATATCCAAAATTTGATATTCAGCTGGATTTAGACTGAGTTGTTTCGGCGCTGCATTTTGCGGACTAAAAGTTTCACTCAATAAAAATTTAGCAAAAGTTGGGTGCAGGGCAGCACCACCTCTTAAAATGGTTTTCAGCTGGTTATAAGTGTCTTCAATTGGTTGTTGAATCAACATATAGGCAGTTGCACCTAACTGAATCGCATGTAAAGTTAAATCGGCAGACTGTTCATTGACTAAAATAATGAGATTGCTCGAAGGATAGATTTTCTTAATTTTATGTATGAATGAGATATCAGACTGTTGCGTGACCACTAAAAAGATTAAATTTGGCAATTGATTGAAAATTTGTTGTTCTGCATCTGCTAAATTTTCTGAAAATGTAATGAGGTCTTCAGGATAACCGAGGTCTCCTAAGATGTTAAACAGCACTGTTTTTGAAGTCATTGATTGATGATCAATGATCAAAACGGGTACTGGTAATAAAAATTCACTCATCATACATTTCGCTCATTTATTATTTTTAATCAAATTGCATTTCCATAATGTGCATGGAAGTGAATTAGAAAAATATACCTAGAAGTAGTGATTTATACATCAAAGTATAATTAAGTTATTGTGATATAATAGAATTTAATTAATGTATGGTTTTTTGTGTTTTTCATTATGTTGAATGCAAAGATTTATAGTTTTTTGTTTTTAATTTTAGATTTATTGGTTAAATAACAATTAAATTTGTATTCGGATTGAAAAAAATAATCGAAATGTGAATACCGTATTTTGACAACGGATAAATTGGACTGTTTCCGATATGAATTTATTTCTATCTATTGCTTAGTTATTTTAAATATAAAGCGTAGTAAATATTTAAAATAATGTGATTGATTTTTAGTCAACATTTATTCTATAGGACCTTATTTTCAATTCGCCTACTTTATCTAAAATACCTGAAACTAGTGATTTTAACGAAGGTTATATTTTAATAAGATGTATTTATCTTCTTACTTATCTGGCTAGTGTGAAGATATTATCGAGGCGATGAATTGAGATATACATCAAGTCATATATTACCTTATCAGGCTACCTATTTGGGTTAGCCTTTTCTTTTTTCTAGATGTTGTATTTCATTTTTTAACTGATGTTATATAGTAACATCAGAAGCGCGATTTGATTTAAATAAAAACCGATATGCGTAAGGCCATCCGCAAGTGTTTGAGACAGGATGACTTCTAATCAAAAATGTTTTTGCGATACTTTGAATAAGTAGACGCTAGTGAACGAGTTTTGCGGTGAGGAGCATTGCTCTGCAAGATGGTTTTCTTACGAAGCGCACTTCTCATTTTGCCGAATGAAGAAACAACGTTTCGTAAGAGTACCTCCAGCCGAAAACTAATCTCTTTATTCAATCCCTAGATGTAAGATTCCATCGAATAGATTTAAAAATGCGAAATTACTTTTACGTGAGTAACATCAGTTTTTAAATTAATATTAACTTCTGCACAATAAAAAAGAGAGCCATGTGCTCTCTTTGATATTCACGGATTGATTATTGATTAGTGTAGATTATTGGTGATTTTCTGCAAGATTTGAAGCAATACATCAAATTCACTTTGAAGCGGCGTACTCTTACGCGTCACCAATGCCAATGTGCGTGTAGGGCTTGCTTCAATTTCTTTCACAGCCAAATCTTCATTGGCTTTGATCATATTGGTATGAACTGCAATTTCAGGCAATAAGGTAAAGCCTAAATCTGCGGAAACCATTTCAACCAAAGTTGGCAATGAGCTTGCTTTTAAACGATGGTCGTTTTTACGTTCACCAATCGGGCAAGCACTCAAAGCATGATCACGTAAGCAATGGCCTTCTTCAAGCAACATTAAACGAGATAAATCTAGGTCGTCTAAAGATTTCGCTTGAGCTGCATTTTGGTCAGCTTTGTTGTACACCAAGAACAATTTTTCTTTGTTTACTTCTGCAACTTTCAAGCTACGTGTATCGAAAGGAAGAGCAAGTAATACGATATCTAGATTACCGTGCTCGAGTTTCTCAACAATTTTTTCACTTTGTGCTTCATGTAAATGCAATTGAATTTTTGGTAGTTGCTTATGCACTTCTTCTAATAATGGTGCAAGTAAAAATGGCGCAATAGTAGGAATGACCCCTAGATGTAAATCACCCGTTAGAGGTTCGCTCATTTCACGACTTAAACGCATTAGGTCTTGCGCATCTGCCAATAGAACTCGAGCTCTTCCGACAACTTGTTCACCAAGAGGAGTTAAACGCACGTTTTGACGGTCGCGTTCTACCAATACGCCACCTAGTAAACGCTCAAGTTCCATGATCCCGCCAGACAAAGTAGACTGGGTGACAAAAGAACGACGCGCAGCTTCAGTAAAGTGTAGCGTTTCTGACAGTGTTACTAGATATGACAGCTGTCTTAAGGATGGTAATGCAGCCATAGTGTCCTAATTTATGATTTAAAGTGATCAGCAAACAAACCGCTAAGATATGGAATAAAATGCGGTGGGATATCATGCCCCATTCCATCAATTAATTCAAATTTAGCACCTGAAATAGCCTTTGCAACGGCCTTACCATGGCTTGGCGGCAGCAAACGGTCACGAGCTCCATGAACCACAATGGTTTTATGCTGAATTTGTTTATCCAACTGCAGCAGGGAACCTGTACATAATATTGCTAAAAACTGTTGAAGTACACCCGCTGGGTAATAACTCCGCTTATAGAGTTTACGTGCAGTTTGTATCACTTCAAGCTGATTAATATAGCCTGGAGAGCCTATAATATTAAAAACTTTCAGGCTATGGTTAATAATGCCATCTTCATCGTTAGATTCAGGTTTTTCAATTAGACTAAATAACTGCTTTGGAAATGGCGGTGGAAGTAAGGGTTGGATGTTACTGGTAAAAAGTAAGCTTAAGTTGTGAACTTTGTCTGGATAGCGTGCTGCCACGATTTGAGCAATCATGCCGCCCATCGAAGCGCCTAAAATATGGACTTTATCCAGTCCCATACGATCAATTAACAGTGCAACATCGTCTGCCATATCGTAGAGGTCATAGGGCGCACCTTGGTTCTCTAGACCTAAGGCAAAACGTCCCATCAATTTAAAGGTATTGAGACGTGGACCTGGGTTACGAATTTTACTCGACAGACCAATATCACGATTATCAAAGCGAATAACACGGTAACCTTGATCTATCAGGGACTTACAAAAGAAATCGGGCCAATACAACATTTGTGCGCCGAGTCCCATAATCAGTAGGATTGCAGGATCTTCAGGATGACCACCCACCTCGACATGAAGTTCAATGCCATTGCCTAACTCTACGCGAGTTTCATGCATAAAAGAGGCATAAGGTGAAATATT
This sequence comes from Acinetobacter sp. YH01005, assembly GCF_013420465.1. Classification (NCBI taxonomy): domain Bacteria; kingdom Pseudomonadati; phylum Pseudomonadota; class Gammaproteobacteria; order Moraxellales; family Moraxellaceae; genus Acinetobacter; species Acinetobacter sp. YH01005. The sequence goes on from NZ_VOYA01000006.1 coordinate 52,394, forward strand.
AAACTGAAGGGCACTATTCATTGTTATTTTCCTTTAAAAAGGACGTCTATTATTATCAGGACGTCCTTGTATTTAAACCTTAAACTGAAGCAGGAATCAAGTCCGGAACCTGCTTAGTCAAAGTTAAGCGTTGCTTCCCAGCAGTTGCACCGAGCAGTACAAATCCACGTAATACGCCATCTTGATCGATGGCACGGGCAATCATGCCATCTTCAAGCTCTTCTGTTTCCCATTGGGTTTCTACATCAATTGGCGCAGGAAGGACAGTTAAAGGTGCAGCAGGTGTTTTCACGGCTACAGGCATGGCTGGATAATGCACAGCGGTATGCTCACCATTGAGGGTTTTTGCCAAAGCACGTGCTTGTTGCATGATTGGCATCACGTATGGCAGAAGGGTACCATTAACTTCAGCACAGTCACCGACAGCATAGATATCTGCCAAGTTGGTTTCTAAGCCTTTATTGGTTAATACACCACGACTGGTGTGAATGCCGGCTTGTTTTGCCAAGTTAATCTCAGGCTGTAGGCCAATCGCAGACAACACAACATCTGCCACTAAGCTTTGACCATTGGCAAGGCTCACTTGATAGTCACCATTTTCAATACGTGACACTTTGTCGACTGTTGTGCCTAAAACGAATTGAATGCCCGTTTCTTCTAAATTACTTTGGAATTTAGCGGCCACATGAGACGGCAGTAGACGACCTAAAGGTTGCGGAGCTAAATCGACCACCGATACTTTCGCCCCAGTGTTTTGAAGGTCATTGGCAAATTCACAGCCAATCAAGCCTGCACCTAAAATCACCACACGCTTATCTTCACGTGCTGCAAGTTGTTTACGGAATGCTTTGTAGTGATCTAAATTGTTGACGACATGAATGTCTTCGCTGCCATCACCCGAAATAGCTAAGCGAATTGGATTTGCGCCGACTGCTAAAACGAGTTTTGAATATAGTTGTGTTTGAGTTCCATTTTGGCTTTCAATAGTAAGCTCATGTTTTGCTGCATCAATGGATTTAACCCAACTCTTATTGATGATTTGCATATTGAGTTGAGCCGACATTTTTTCGGCATCCCCTAGAGGGATTTGCTCAGGAGTTTTATTACCAACGAGCGCATTGGATAATGTCGGTTTAGCGTAGTTAATGGCATCATCTGCACAGATCATAATAAGTTCTAGTTCAGGATTTAACTTACGAAATTCACGCGCAACGGCATATCCCGCCATACCAGAACCAATAATGACAATAGGGTGCATACTCAACTCCAAACACATTTCATATTTTTTAAAGACAAAAAAAAGACCATAACGATGATGGTCTTAGATTCTATTTATTAGATTTCAACCATTTCAAAATCTACTTTTGAGACGCCACAATCTGGGCAAGTCCAATCATCTGGGATATCTTCCCATTTAGTTCCTGCCACGATACCGTCTTGTGGCCAGCCTTCTGCTTCGTCATAAATCCATCCACAAACGATGCACTGATACTTTTTCATTCCATTCTCCAAAAACTGACACAAAATTAAGTCAGTAAATACTTCATAACTGTATAAGTTTATTCCTTAAGGTTAAATCGCCTTATACAGTAGACTGTTATGTTAAATTTTTACGCAGTTCTAACGATAAAGTAAAGTGGCTAAGAGTTTAATGAGTGAAATTAAAAGCAGAATGGCAGTGAGGGACAATAAATATCATCAAAACCCCAGATCTGGGAAAAATTGTCTGACAATATTTATGCCTATTGAAAGCTATATTGGAATTCATTTCCGTGAATTGGGTTCTAAATACCGCTTTTTCTATATTCATAGACTAAAGTCTTGCAGAAAAAAACTCTAAAATCTTTTATTTTATGATTAGGAAAATATATATTTGATATTTTTTAAATAAATACAATATTAATAATCAATAACTTATGTAAATTTGCTGTATCTTAAATATGCATTTTAGTCGGGGGTTAGCTGTTCTTTTCTCTCAAATCGCGTTAAAATTCACACATTCCTTCCTTAATTTATTTTCTCCTATTATGAGTAATTCTACTGCTGCGGCATTGTGGTCTAACATTCGTACTGTCCAAGATTTCCCAAAACCAGGAATTTGCTTCTTTGACCTTACGCCGTTATTTATGAATAACATCGAATCGTTAACTGATGCCCTAATTGCAAGTATTCCAGCTGAGCAATTGGCAGAAGTAGATAGCTTTATTGCAGTTGAAGCGCGTGGTTTTGTTTTGGCAAGCTTACTTGCTCAGCGTACAGGCAAAGGTTTGGTGTTGGTACGTAAAGCCGGAAAATTACCACCACCTGTTGTCGGTGTTGGTTATAGCCTTGAATACGGTTTAGATCGTCTTGAAATGTCAGCTGAAATCGAATCACAAAAAGTAATTATTGTGGATGACGTATTGGCGACGGGCGGTACGCTTCGTGCAGTGAAACAATTGGCTGAAAAATGTAAACACCAAGTTTTAGGCGCAAGCATTTTCTTAGATTTGCCTGACTTGCATAAAGATTTAGGTTTAAATATTTGGTCTGTTTTAGATGATAAAACACGTCCTGAAGCAGATGCAGCTTAAGCGTCAGTTTTAAAATGTAAAAAGCCTTGTCTAAGACAAGGCTTTTTTATGTCTGATAAAAGCGACATTGCTGCTTAAGGTTAATATTAATATTATGATTTATTTTTTTAAGTAATTTAATTCGAGATGTTGGATTAAATCATTAATATTTTCAGGGCATTGTAGACGATGGTGTCCGCCATCCATGACTTGAAGCTGCATATAGTCTTCGAGTTGTTTTTCTGCCTCATACATATCCAAGATTTCATCGCCACGTTCGATATATGCAATTTGTGGAATATCGTGATCCAAATCCATTTCATTAATTGCAGGGTAGTCGTCACGAAAGTCTGGATGCAGACTCGGGTTAGCAATCACACAAGGAATGCGATGAAACAGCGACATTTTCAAAGCCCAGTATGCCCCGAGACTATGACCGACGATGATATCGGGCTTAATGGTTTCAATACTCTCGTGGTAAAAGTCCGCAACAGTTTGAAAATTTAAGTTGCGATAGTCCACTTCAATGCAGAATTTTTGTTTTGCATTGATGGCATGGAACTTCGTAGATTCACGGGAAGAATCCAATCCATGTAAAAACAGAATTTTCGATAAGCAGGAAGTCATTGTTTTTCTACACACTGTTTTCAAACATTTTTGGATGTGTTGAATATTTTATTTTTCAACAATTTTATGACTTCATTGTAGAGAGAATTGTCAAAAAGAGAATTTAGCTTTTGGTCTAATTTATAGGCATTTAAAAGACTTTAGTCTTAAAGAAAATAGAGTAAAAGGTTGAATTAAGCTATTGAGATATATTTCAATATATTGATGTTTATGGATATTTTAAAGTATGTGGTTGTCATTTAGATGTCGCTAAATATTGGCTTACTGAGTTTAAATATTTAACTTTTATCTCGTGCATATCTGAAAGGTATGAATTAAGCAAACCTGAAGGTATAGCTGTCAAAACAACTTACTTTGATAAATTTCAACTTATTGAAAAAATGCGCACATTGCTTACTGCTCAATTCAAAGGAAATCTGCTATGCTATGCAACTTCCGTTTTTTAACTATTTGAGACAGAGATGACGCAACATAACGCTCAATCGACTTCTGAACAAGCCATTTCCGAAAACGATTTAATTGCACAGCGTCATGCCAAGTTAGAGCACATCAAAGAGCACGCCAAGGAAACAGGTGTTAGCCCGTGGCCTAACACATTTAAGCGTGAACACTATGCACAAGACCTACAAGATCAATTCGCTGAAAAATCAAAAGAAGAAATTGAAGCAGGCGAAAAGGTTTATGTAAAAGTTGCTGGTCGTGTGATGTTGAACCGTGGTTCATTCATCGTAATCCAAGATATGACTGGTCGTATCCAGCTTTATGTACCACGTAAAGAGTTGGATGCTGATGTTCTTGCAACAATTAAAGCACTCGATTTGGGCGATATTATTGCCATTAAAGGTTATATTGGTCGTTCTGGTAAAGGTGACCTTTATGTTCATATTGAACATTTTGAGCTTTTAACCAAATCACTCCGTCCACTTCCAGACAAATTCCATGGTTTGACTGATACTGAAGTTAAATACCGTAAGCGTTATTTAGACCTCATCATGAACGAAGAAACACGTAAAACTTTTGAAATTCGTGCAAAAGTGGTGTCAGGTATTCGTTCATATTTGAGCAATGAGCGTTTCATGGAAGTTGAAACACCAATGATGCATGTGATTCCGGGTGGTGCATCTGCGCGTCCATTCGAAACTCACCACAACGCATTAGATATGCCTTTATTTTTACGTATTGCGCCTGAGCTTTACTTAAAACGTTTGGTCGTTGGTGGTTTTGAGCGCGTGTTCGAAATTAACCGTAACTTCCGTAACGAGGGTGTATCAACACGTCATAATCCAGAATTCACCATGATTGAATTCTACCAAGCATATGCAGACTACAAAGACCTGATGGCTTTGACAGAAAATATGCTTGAAAAATTGGCCATTGACATATTAGGTTCGACTGATGTGCCTTATGGTGATGAAGTGTATAGCTTCAAAGGTCCATTCAAGAAAATTTCGATGTTTGATGCGATTCTTGAACATAACCCAACGTTCACTGCTGAAAATGTATCTGATCGTGAGTTCCTTGCAAACTTTGTTAAAAATGAACTGAAAGAGCAAGTAAAACCTGGTTTTGGTTTAGGCAAACTTCAAACCATCGTATTTGAAGAAACTGTTGAAACGGAACTTCGTCAACCGACATTCATCACAGAATACCCAGCGGAAACTTCACCATTGGCACGTCGTAATGATGAAAATCCACATATTACCGATCGTTTTGAATTCTTCATCGGTGGTCGTGAGTTGGCAAATGGTTTCTCAGAGTTAAATGATCCGATTGACCAAGCTGAACGTTTCCAAGCCCAAGTTGCCGAAAAAGATGCAGGTGATGATGAAGCAATGCATTACGATGCAGACTTCATTGAAGCATTGGAATACGGCTTACCTCCTACAGCGGGTGAGGGTATTGGTATTGACCGTTTGGTGATGTTATTTGCCAATGCTGCAAGTATTCGTGAAGTGATCTTGTTCCCACATATGCGTCATAAAAACTAATCATAAAAACTAATTAAGTTTTGAAATGAAAAACCCGCTTAATGCGGGTTTTTTATTTTGTGCTTTTATTGAGCATTTTAATCGAAATGATAAAAAATTAGGGTAGATACAGTTTCGCCCTTGAATAAATGAGTTGAAAAATCTAAGGTGGGCTGTGAATTAAACTTGAGAAAAAGAGCATGTATTTAAGAAAGTCACTCTATGCTGCTGTACTGTTTGGATTATCAGTTCCTGTTTTTGCTCAGGGGATTGTATTAAATAATGAAGAATTACGCGCAGATTTAAATTGGTTAAATCAGCAAGGCGTTATTCAAATTAGCACCTCAACATGGCCGATGAGTGGTGATGAAATACAGCGCGCTTTATCTGCTGCAAAAGCGACGACATCTGTACAGCAAAAAGTATTACAAAACATTCAAAATAAATTGACTGCTGAAAATACACTATTAAAAGCCGAATTATTTGCTGAGTCAGATAAAAATAATTTACCGCAAAATTTTGGTGATCATCAAAAAGCGCAGTATCAAGGTGCACTTGAACTGAACGTTGGTGGTGAAAATTGGGATGGTCGTTTACGTGTAAATGCTGAAGATAAACAACAAATTAATAATGATCAAGATGTAAATGTAGAAGGCACATACATTGCCGGGAAGCTTTGGAACCAATGGTTAATTGCAGGTCAGATTCCGACTTATTGGGGGCCTGGTCATGACGGTAGTTTAATCCGTGGTGATGCGAGTCGCCCTGTGTATGGTTTTACTGCACAGCGTGCAGAACAGAATGCTTTTGAAACACCGTGGTTATCTTGGATCGGCCCTTGGCAGTATCAAGCTTTTGCTGGTCGATTAGATGACTATGCTGCGGTTCCAGATACGAATTTAATTGGTTTTAGACTTACAGCACAACCATTACCATATCTTGAGTTAGGGGCTTCACGTACTTTCCAAATTGATGGGGAAGGGCAACCAGGAAGTGCTAAGGCGTATTGGAATGCATTCATTGGCAAAGATAATGAATGTACAGATACGGGTTGCGCGGGTGAAGGAAATCCCTCAAATCAATTGGCTGGTTTTGATGCGCGTTTGAATTTACAACCATTATTGCAAGTTCCAGCCAGTCTGTATGGCCAATATATTGGTGAAGATGAAGCAGGTGGTTTGCCTGCAAAAAGCATGTATCTTGCTGGGGTTGATTATTCTTCAAGTGTGAAAAATATGCCTTATCAACTCTATACTGAATGGGTCGATACTCGAACCAATGGTGATGCTAAAGGCATTTCTTATAACCACCACATATATACAGATGGCTACTATCAACATGGCTATCCACTAGGTCATGCCTTAGGTGGTGATGCTCAAATGGTTTCAGTGGGTGGAAATATACGTATTGATCAACTAAACCGTCTAAATGGTCGTGTACTGTTTGCAAAAGTTTCTGAAACAGAGCGTGCTGCTTTGAACAACGCAGCATTTCCTGAAAAAGATGAATTGAAAGCTCTAGACTTAACTTGGACACATTATTTACGTCCAGATATGCCTTTAAAAATTAACGGTTGGGTAAGTGACTCAGATTTAAATGGTAATGATGGTGGAGTGTCAATTGGAATTGAACTACCATTAGATAACCGTTTATTTCATTACTAACTGATGTTACGCGCGTAAAAGTAATTACGCATTTTTAAAATGATTTTTTTAAGTCTATTCGACGGAGTCTTGCATCTAGGGTTTGAATAAAGGGATTAGCCTTCGGCTGGAGGTACTTTTGTTTCGGCAAAAGTACCCAAAACCATTGTCATCCGCAAAACTCGTTTACTAGCGTCAAATTACTCAAAGTATCGCAAAAACTTTTTTGATTAGAAGTAGTCCTGCCTCGAACAGTTGCGGATGACGTTACTGCGTATCGTTCTTTTATTTGAAGAAAATTGCGCTTCTGATGTTACTGCGTAACATCAGTTACTAATTTATATTCATTTTTAAAATGATGTATTCATTGAAAAGTCCGCTTATAGTGGACTTTTGGATATTGGTAGTTGCCAATTTTCAGACAAAAAAATACGCAATGATTGGGGTATTCATTGCGTATAACAACGAATCTGTTTCCACAGGTTCGGTAAAGGAGAAATGTTATGAATTTAGGTATTCCTAAAACATAAATAGATAATAGAGTGAACGGTCAGTCATTTCATTGGTGTTCACGTTAAGTGATGTTACCTAACGTTAAAACTAAGGAGATTTTGTGAATACTTTCACAAAAAGTGCCTATAAAAAAGCCTTTCACATTGGAAAGGCTTAATTTTATGGAATTTTTTAAATTTAGAAGTGGAATACACCCAGTCCAGATTTAATCTCATCCAACGTTTGTTGGGTAATATCACGGCATTTATCGGTACCGGTTTTTAAAATATCCATGATGTAGTCAGGATCTTTTTGCAATTCTAAACGGCGTTCACGGATTGGACCGATCAGCTCTTTTAGCACACCTTCAAGACGCTTTTTCACAGTACCATCGCCTAGACCACCACGACGATAGTGTTCTTTTAATTCCGCAACAGCTTCTTTATCAGGATCGAATGCATCGAGGTAAGTAAATACAACGTTACCTTCCACTTGACCCGGATCTTCAATACGTAAATGATTTGGATCGGTGTACATTGCATTTACAGCTTTCTTGATATCTTTATCAGTCGCGTCAAGCACAATAGTATTGCCCAAAGATTTAGACATTTTTGCTTTACCATCAAAACCTGGCAAGCGGCCGACATTAGAGAGTAAAGCTTTACATTCAGGAAGTACGTCACGACCAATTTGACGATTTAAACGACGAACAATTTCATTGGTTTGTTCAATCATTGGAATTTGGTCTTCGCCGACAGGAACGACAGATGCTTTAAACGCTGTAATATCGGCAGCTTGAGCCACTGGGTAGCATAAGAAACCTGCAGGAATGTCACGCTCAAATCCACGCATTTGAATCTCAGATTTGATGGTTGGATTACGCTCTAAGCGAGAAACCGTCACAAAGTTCAAATATAACATGGTCAATTCATTCAATGCTGGTAAGCATGATTGAACGCAAATCGTGGTTTTGGTTGGGTCAATTCCTACAGCAAGATAATCGGTTGCGACTTCAATAATATTACGACGAACTTTTTCGAAGTTATCGGCATTATCAGTTAAGGCTTGGGCATCAGCTAAAAGAAGATGTTGATGATGCGAATCTTGTAAACCTACACGTGAACGTAAAGAACCTACAAAATGACCTAAATGTAATTGTCCAGTCGGACGGTCGCCAGTCAAAATCACTGGACGATTATCTTGAGTACTCATTATCTGTTCCAAAGTGGTAGTCAAAGCTACGGCTGATTTTCAAAGAATGTCACCATTGTACGGCATTCTATTTTTGATTGTTACTGACACAGCACAATTGACTGAAAAATGGGTGAATATTTTGTTAATTATTAAAAAACTAAATACAATTTTAGCGTTAAATAGAATTAGAATATTAAAAAATGCCTAAAGGATAAAAATAATGGCGAGTAGCTTATTAATCTTACTTGATGATATTGCAACTGTGTTGGATGACGTTGCTGTGATGAGTAAGATGGCAGCCAAAAAAACAGCGGGTGTCCTTGGAGATGATTTAGCACTGAATGCACAACAAGTCAGTGGTGTCCGTTCCGATCGTGAACTTCCAGTTGTTTGGTCGGTGGCCAAAGGTTCTTTTGTTAATAAATTAATTTTGGTTCCGGCTGCTTTATTGATCAGTGTGGTTGCACCTTGGCTGATTACACCGCTTTTGATGATCGGTGGTTTGTTTTTATGTTATGAAGGCGTGGAAAAAGTCCTGCATAGTTTGCATCATAAAAAAGCCAAAACAGAAGAAGTTGCTCGCGATGAGATGGCGCAAATTGAAACGGATTTGGTGACTTTTGAGAAAGAAAAAGTCAAAGGTGCAATCCGCACAGATTTTATTTTATCTGCTGAAATTGTCGTAATTTCATTGGGTACGGTGGCAACCGCGGCATTTGGGACCAAGGTCATGGTGCTTTCGGTGATTGCAATTATAATGACCGTTGGTGTTTATGGTTTTGTCGCGATGATTGTCAAAATTGATGACTTAGGACTTTATCTCACGCAACAAGCATCACAATTTAAAAAGACCGTTGGACAAGGTTTGTTAGCATTTGCACCTAAGTTGATGAAGACATTAACCATTGTAGGTACGATTGCCATGTTTTTAGTGGGTGGTGGCATCATTACCCATGGTGTGCCTCTGCTACACCATTTTATTGAAGGCTCTGTGGATTATGCAGAACATATTCCTACAGTTGGCAGTATTGTGGGTGCATTAACACCGACTTTAATCAATTTAGTGACAGGTTTTATTGCAGGTTTAATCGTGCTGTGCGTCGTGTCTTTAGTTCAAAAAGTATGGCCAAAGTCGCAAAAGGATTAATCTGTAAACGCACGGATATCAACTATTTTATATAAGGAAGATCACTATGCGCTGGAAAGGTCGAAGAGTTAGTTCAAACGTAGAAGACCGTCGCGGTGGTGGCGGTGCAAAAGCGGGTGGTATCAGTATTCTAGGTTTGGTTGTAGCATTTGTTGCGTGGAAGTTTTTTGGTGTCGATCCGCAGCAAGCTTATCAGGCGACTAAACAAGTGACTTCACAGGGTCAAACGGCTGAAGTCAAAGGTTTGGATAATCCAACACCTGAACAACAAGAAGCGATGGATTTTGTTGGAACGGTTTTGGCCGATACGGAAGATACGTGGAATACAGTCTTTCAAGAACAGTTAAATGCCCAGTATAAAGCGCCTAAATTGGTCATGTTTAATGGTGTGGTCAACTCGGGTTGTGGTACAGCACAAGCGGCAATGGGGCCGTTTTATTGCCCAGCAGATCAGAAGGTCTATATTGATACTGCATTCTTTAAAGATATGCGTACGCAAATGGGCATCACGGGTGAACAAAATCAAACTGAATTGAGTCGTCAAGATCAGGCGGGTGATTTTGCGCAAGCCTATGTGGTTGCCCATGAAGTTGGACATCATATCCAAACGATTTTAGGTATTTCTGAGCAAGTTCAGCAGGCGCGTGCGCAAGCGTCTAAAGCTGAAGGTAATCGTTATTCGGTCATGCAAGAACTACAAGCAGACTGCTTTGCGGGTATTTGGGCGCATCATAATCAACAGCGTACCCAATTTTTAGAGCAGGGTGATGTAGAAGAAGCGATGGACGCTGCACATAAGATTGGTGATGACTATTTACAGAAAAGTGCAACTGGGCAAGTGGTCCCAGATAGCTTCACGCACGGCACCAGTGAACAACGTATGAAATGGTTCCAGACAGGGTTGAAATCAGGCAATATCAATAGCTGTGATACCTTTAACCAGGCCATTTAAAACAAAAAAAGGAGGATGCAAACATCCTCTTTTTTTCATTGAAAAATAGATTGAAACTTATTTATTAAGAAATGATTTAAAGTTTCGAACAATACGATAGCTGACATACCATGCGGCAAATGCGAATAAAGCCACGCCAAAAACAGTATATTTAAGGCCTGAAATATCGTTTTGATAGAACTGTTTTAATTGGGCATCGCTATAGCGTAATTGTTGTTTTTGTCCAGTGCGGCTATTGGTGAAACTCACATTTTGGATATATTGAAATTGTCCAATTTTGAGTAAATCGAGGTGTTGAATTTGTCGGGTGTGTTGCTGATTAAATTCATCGAGACAAATATCTTGTGTATAGTTTTCACAATTCAGTTTGGTAAGATAACCATTATTCGCCAGCATGATAAATATCGCACGATCGGGTGATTCATTATTGGAGACCAAAACCAATTGTTCTTTGGGCGTTGAATCGAGTGAGATGGTTTTTGCCTGACTAAAATAGTGCTTAGCACGTAAAATTTCCTGTGTCTTGCTATAGCAAGTGAGGATCAGGGCCGCAGTAATGATAAAGATCACCGCAGCAAAAAAAAGTCGAAAAACAGTTTTAATAGTCTGATGCATAGGAGAAATCATGTAGATGATGAAAATGCATAAAATCTATGCAGGTTTGCTATGTTAAATGATCTTGATAAAAGATGTGAAAAAAACTGAATTGATACACGGAATTTAGATAAAATTCGTTAGAATATTTTATTTTCAAATACTAAATAATTTAGTATTTATTTTCAAAATACCTATATCTCACTCTGTAGGCGACACAGCACCAAAATTGGGAACAAAATGGGAAATTATTTTTTTCTACAGGTTTTTACCGTTATTTTTGCACTTTCGATTGCAACCACGATTTTTAATAAACGTATCTTGGGCTTTCCACAAGCCATAGGTGTTCCCATTGTTTCTGCAATTTTTGTCTTTATTTTGCAATGGGGTGCAAGCCTGCTCAATGGCAATCAATTTGTGACGATTAATTTGCACAATATCGAAGAGGCCGTTCGCCATATCGACTTTTATGACTTTTTAATTAATGGCGTGATTTGTTTTATTTTGACCTCTTCTGCCTTGAAATTTAAAGTTTCAGATTTACGTTTGCATTGGAAACCAATCAGTATTTTGGCCAGTATAGCCTTGGTGCTCTGTGCGGTGTTTTTTGGTGTTGCTTTATATGGTTATCAGTTCTTAATTGGTCATCATGTTGATTTATTAGTGTTGTTGTTATTAGGTGCTGCTTTAGGTGCGACTGACCCAATTGGGGTTAAAGGTGTACTAAGTTCGGTGCGTGCGCCACATCATTTGATGGTGAAATTAGAAGGCGAATCGCTCTTTAATGATGCCATGTGTATTGCTGTGTTTATGACTTTACTCAATGTTTTGCAAGGTGAACATTTTACCGTCATTGGTACGCTTGAAACACTGTTATATGAAATTGTTGTTGCAGTCATTATTGGCTGGGCATTCGGTTTAGGGATTTTACGTTTACTCCGCGGTAAACATGAAATGGAATCCTTGATTTTAACTACAGCATTATTGGCAAGTGGTTCATATCTAGTCGCTTTATTCGCACATGCATCTGCACCAATTGCATGCGTCATCGGTGGTTTGATTGTTGGCAATAAATGGAAAGAAATCCTTCAAGATCGTGAAATTCGGGAAGTCAATCATTTCTGGCATACCGTTGAAGGGATCATCAATTCCTTCTTATTTACCCTGATAGGTCTTGAGTTATTTATCTTAGATTTAAGTATCAGTTTGATTTTAGGCGGTATGGTGGCGTTTATTATTTTGCATGCATCGCGCTTTGCAGCAAACTATTTATCTTTTGCATTCTTCCCAAGTTTCCGCAAAAAAAGTTACAACGGTAGCCTTGCCATCTTATCGTGGGGTGGGGTTCGTGGAGGCATTTCACTGGCCTTAATCCTTGCTGTTGCCAATATTCCTGAACTTAGTGAATACAGCAGTATTTTGATTGGATATACATTTATTGCGGTATTAATGTCGGGGCTCGTGTGTGGTCTAGGTTTACCTGCTGTGATGAATGCTTTTTATTACAATCCGAATGAAGAAACCAAAGGCTTTAAAGGTTGGTACCAAAGAATGTGCCATAAAATGAATAAAAAGGGCTTCCAATATATTGTGGGTGAAGATATCCATGGTAATGAAACCATCACGGTATATAACCCAGAAGCATTAATAGATACCAAAGCGGATGATGGTGTTGCTGCTGTACATAATCCAGAGAAAGTGCAAGAAGTTCGTCGATTAGAAAACCCCGAAAACTTCTAAATTGCTTTGTTCGATTTAAAAAAAGGAAATGCTTGAGCATTTCCTTTTTTTATTTCTAGCTGTGTTCCATCATGAAACAGCAAAATGTGGGAAATTATGACTGGTCATTCAGCAGGAGATAAAAACATATTGATATTGCGATTAGCTATCAAAAAAGTTCTGATGGACTACATCTACTTGTTGACTCTATAGGTTTGAAGTTATTAGCTGAAGGTGAATCGAAACCTAATAAACATCAGTCTGAAGGTCGACGACAATGGCGTAAACTTCGTATTGGTATAGATGCTGAAAACATTGCAAACATGGACAATTCAGCTCATGACAACAATGTCAGCAGTTCATAAGTACTAGAAAACTTACTTGCATAAATTTCACCTAGTGAGCCAATGAATTCTAGCTATACCGATGGCGCATATGACACAAAATGCTGTAGGCATATCATTTCAGATTTATAAGCACTCTAGTCATTCCTCAAAGAAAAAATGCGAAACCATGAAAAGACAAAAAACTGTGGCTTTGGGAAGAAATGAATTCTTAAAGACAGTCCGACGTGTAAGGTGTGCCGTCATGAAGCTTTTAGTCACATCATGATAAAGTTTATTTGAAGTTCTGCTTTAAATGACGCTGTCTTTTTGCATAAAAAATACGATATCTCGCCATGTTTTTAATTGCATAAATGCGCTCTCTACCAAGGGGCGATATTTATACAAATGGTTGTCATAGCCCAAATGTGTCGATAAAGTTGAATTTCTCACATTGAAAAATACTGATGTGACCTTGAAAGATTTACTCGATCACAACCAATTACTGTACTAATCTGTAAAAATTAAGTATTAATCAAAGAGAACCTTAGGGTTCTCTTTTTTGATGCGACTCAAAGGAGCTCATGTGAAGCAGAGTGATGAATTGGCAACGCAGATTTTGTCGGTTATTCAATTGATACCGCAAGCGAAGATTGCCACTTATGGACAAATTGCCAAATTAGCGGGTTTACCGAAGCATGCACGACTGGTTGGCTATGTGCTTAAGCATCTAGATGCAACATCAACGATCCCATGGCATCGGGTGGTCAATGCGCAGGGAAAAATCAGCACGCAGCGCTGTAATGAAAAAGGCGAAAATATTCAGCAATTGAAATTGGCAGCTGAAAATGTCTTTGTAGTGAATGGACGCATCTCATTGAAACAATATCAATGGATACCTTAAAAAATCCTTGCCTTAAACTTAGCGTTTTAATTTTATTATTGATGAAGTAGTCAATAAAAAGCCCTCTAGGATCAGAAGGCTTTTTTAAGCTATAAATCTAATGGCTTATTTGCGTACAACCAAAACAGGAATGTCTGAAGCACCCAGTACGCTTTGAGCTACGCTGCCCAAGAAGAATTTTTTGATCCCAGTACGGCCATGTGAACCAATGATAATCAAGTCCGCATGTGTTTCTTCTGCAGCTTTAACCAGTTCTGTATGCACCACTTGACCTTCAAGTAAGCGAGTTTCAACAGTGACACCTTCAGTTGAAAATTTCGCTTTTGCTTCTTCAAGTGTATTTAAAATCGATGCACGAGCACGTTCAATTAAATCATTGGTTTGTGCTGCTGAAATATACTCTGCAGCAATATATGGATCGAGCGTCAGTACTTGAACCACAGTAATTTTACTACCAAAAGTTTTTGCAAACTCGACAGCTTTAGCCACCGCAGCATAAGAAGTGTCTGAACCGTCCACTGGAACTAAAATATTATTTAAAGCCATCTTATTTCTCCTTATCTGATCAATTGAATTTGGATGGAAAAACCTGAAAAAAAGCGCTATTTACATTGATCATAGTTTCATCATACGCTTTTTTATTTTGGAATAAAACCAAGTAAATTCATAAGGATATTGTGAATTTTGTAATAAAAATATTGCAAAAATATAGACTTGTTTTCACCTCGCTTAGCGATAGCAAAAATGCTCAATAATGTAAGCAGCTATGTCTAGATTGTAAGACAATTTGGTGCTGAAAAATTGAGCCTAGATGAATTCATCCAACAGCAGACATAGTTTTAATCACACTGTTTTTCTTGCTCTGTCAGGGTAATATGCAACGCTTGTTGCTCAAGCAAGCTTAATTTATGCAAAGTATCTTCAGGAAAGATCTGTTTCTGTAGGCGTTGAATCTGTCGAGCTGATAAATACTGATTGGCACAATACATTGCAGCTTCATTGGCGCGAGCAACACTGACTAATTTCTCCTGATCATTGAAGTCGAGACGAATGATAGGCTGCTGTGCTCGGCTAAGTTGAGCCATGCTGCGCTTTTGTTGCATGCTCAATAAAGGCTGTTTATTAATCCAAGTCGCCACATCACGTCGCACACCATTATAGTCAACAAAAATAGGTGAGACGATTTGGCAGCCCGTTAAGGTCATGACGGCAAGGCTGAGGGTCAGACAGGCTTTTTTTATCGAATTGAATTGCATGATAAAACTCTAATTTTTAATCAAAAAATATAGTAAATAGGGCTAAAAATAGCATAATTTGCTTAAATAGTAACATCTTGAACTTTGCTTGTTTAAACTCTGAACAATTGCAAACAAAAATGCTTGACGATAATGTGTGAAATCTAGATAATGCCACCACAGTTTACGGCTATGTAGCTCAGTTGGTTAGAGCACCGCACTCATAATGCGGGGGTCACAAGTTCAAGTCTCGTCATAGCCACCATTTTTATAGACCAAGCTCTCAGCTTGGTCTCTTTTTTTGTGCCTAGAAAAAGTCAAATAGATTGAAATAATTACTGCACTAATAAAATGATCTATTCACGGTGTTTATGTAGAAATAAAAGAGAACTCAAATCTTTAACTGCATTATTTGATGACCTAACTTTTGAAATACATCTCAATTATTTTTTATTTTTACTGCTACGTATTTTGCGCCTATAAAAAAAGCCCAGTGATAGAACTGGGCTTTTTGATTTGAATCGAGTAATTAGATACCCGGTTTCCAACCATTCACGATTGGGTAGCGTCGTTCACGGCTAAATGCACGTGAGCTGATACGTGGACCAATCGCACCTTGGCGACGTTTGTATTCGTTTAGATCAACCAAACGGATGACTTTTTTCACAATTTCAGCATCAAAACCTTTAGCAATGATGTCATCTTGGCTCATGTCTTCTTCGATATAGGCATATAAGATGGCATCCAATACTTCGTATTCAGGTAGAGAGTCTTGGTCTTTCTGATCTGGACGAAGTTCCGCAGAAGGTGGGCGAGTAATCACACGTTCAGGGATCACTGGTGTTTCTGAAATGCTGTTACGGTATTTTGCTAGTTCAAATACAATCGTTTTATAAACGTCTTTAAGAACTGCAAAGCCACCGACCATGTCACCGTACAATGTACAGTAGCCAACAGATAATTCAGACTTGTTCCCTGTAGAAAGGACTAAATTGCCGAACTTGTTCGATAAGGCCATTAGCAACGTACCACGAGAACGCGCTTGTAGGTTTTCTTCAGTCGCATCAGTCGGTGCATCGCCAAAGAAAGGGAACAAGGTTTGCATGAAGCCATTCACAATCGGGTTGATTTCGGCAATACCAAAAGTTACGCCCATATTTTTGGCTTGTTCAGCCGCATCTTCAACACTGATTTGTGCAGTATAAGTATATGGCATCATGACCGCTTGAACTTTATCTGCGCCAATCGCATCGGCAGCAATCGCTAAAGTTAATGCTGAGTCAATACCACCAGATAGACCTAAAATCACACCTGGGAAGCCCGAGCGTTGTACGTAGTCACGGGTTGCGATCACAAGGCTTTGGTAGATTTCAGCCATGGTATTTAATACAGGGGTGATTGCACCTGTTTTAAAGGCTTTTTGTTCAGCATCGTATTCTGCGATATATAGATCTTCAACAAAACTCGGTGCTTGCAATGCAACTTCACCTGAATTGTTCATCACAAAGCTTGTGCCATCAAAGACAAGGTCATCTTGACCGCCCACTTGGTTACAGTAAACCAAATTGATGTTCAATTGTTTGGTCAATGCAGCCATGGTTTCAATGCGATGCTGTGGTTTACCAACTTCATAAGGTGAAGCATTTAAAACCAAAGCGGTTTCAACATTTAACTGAGCAAGCTGTTGAACAGTTGGTAATGCCCAAACATCTTCGCAAATCAACACACCAAACTTATGACCTAAATATTCAAAGACAAGGTGTTGATGACCCTCACTGAAATAACGTTTTTCATCAAAAACGCTATAGTTTGGAAGATTTTGTTTATTGTAAATCCCGAGAACTTGACCATTTTTCATGACAGCAGCAGAGTTATAGCGCTGACCATCTTCAGTTTGATTCACAAAACCAAAGACTAAAACGATGTCCTTAACGCTCGCCAATTGTTCAAAAGCTTGCTGTGTACGTTTATTTAAACTTGGACGTAATAATAAATCTTCAGCAGGATAACCAACTGTAGAAAGTTCCGGAAAAACAATAATATCTGCATTCTGTTCTTTTGCAGCATTGGCTTGTTGAAGCATTTTTGCTGCGTTTGATTCTAGATTACCAATATGCGGAGAGAACTGAGCAAGTGCAATTTTAAAACTATTCATTCCAACTAAATCCTATTCCTATAGGTGAATACACTTAACACACTGATTTGTATTATTGTGATTATTCAGCGAGTGTATTTAGATACGAAAAATACTGCCGAAAGGCGAAAACAAAACACCATCATCGTATGATAATTCACTTGTTTTGATGCAAAGCAAAAAAATAAGGTGAACCTATTTTATCTGAATTTAAGCGAGATACTAGAGGTATTCATAGCTTTT
Organism: Acinetobacter sp. YH01005; assembly: GCF_013420465.1. NCBI lineage: Bacteria > Pseudomonadati > Pseudomonadota > Gammaproteobacteria > Moraxellales > Moraxellaceae > Acinetobacter > Acinetobacter sp. YH01005. Next base: position 70,120 of record NZ_VOYA01000006.1, read on the forward strand.
AAAAGCCTAGCTGAGCTTATGTGCTATAAAGTAAATATTAATGCTGTTTTTTTGTACTTAAAATAGCGTCAATGGCCAAGCACTAGTGTGAAATAGAATGATCAGGCGATATTCAATTTTATCTATAAATATTCGTCAAAGAGCATTGACGCTTTACAGCTCAATTTGATGAACAAGTTCTGGATATAAAATAATATTTTTTATTCGCTTTAAATAGATGTCACGAGCAATGTCGCCTTGTTGCTCAATGTTGTAGTCAAAAAATGCTTTGTGTGGTTTAAGGGTATAGTGGTAAGGATTATATTTTTTAAAACTAAAGAAATACGCCATCTGTAAAACAGCACCCCGACCCAAAACATTGATCTGCTGCTGGTATTGATAAACATGGGCCATCTCATGAATAAACAGGGCGCGATATCCTAAAGACGCTTTGGCATAGTCCGCTTTAAACAGTAAATTTCGAGCATGGATATACCCCTGAGGTGCCATGACCACATGCGCCGATTGCCAAGGCAAAAAAGGGTGATTCATCACTTTCACTTGCTCATATTGAATCAAATCCCCAAACACACTGCGACACATGGATATTTCACCTGCCGTGAGGGATCGATATTTAAAACCTTCAAGTTTTAACAGTCGGATGAGTATAGGAAAGAAAGGCAACATGATGAAAAGTTTCTAGAGTTCCAAAGGGATGTGCAGTTTAACTATAACCTGAAAAAAAGATATCGCACTGTTGCGCTGTATTTAAAAAGCGATATTTTTGCATCTGCTACAGCGAAAAAACAGTTAGGGCGTTACAATTTAGTTTTCGGTCAAACAGATAGTCAGATGCAAGCACGGATCAATACTTTAATTTCTGAAATCAGCAAAAATATGTATGAACGTGAGCAGATTATTGCTTTGAGTTTGTTGGCTGGTGTTGCGGGCATGAATACCTTTTTATATGGTTTGCCCGGCACAGCAAAAAGTTTGATTTCACGTCGAATCGCTTCTGCTTTTGAAGTCCATGACTATTTTGAATATTTGATGAATCGTTTCAGTACGCCGGAAGAAATTTTTGGGCCAGTTTCGATTAAAGCCTTAAAAGAAGATCAATATATTCGTAAAACAGAACATTATTTACCACGGGCAGATTTTGCTTTTTTAGATGAAATTTGGAAAGCCAGCCCTGCAATTTTAAATACTTTACTGACCTTGGTGAATGAACGGAGTTTTAAAAATGGAGACATTGTTCAAAAAGTTCCATTGAATGTTTTGGTCAGTGCATCGAATGAAATTCCCGAACCAAATCAAGGTTTGGATGCCTTATATGATCGTTTTATTTTGCGTTTAGAAGTGCCGCCGATTGCTGTTGCAGAAAACTTTCATGCACTATTACAGGCCAAGCCGAGTCAAGTCAGTGTTGAAGTCGATGCGACCTTAAAAATAAAAAAAGCCGAGTTGCAAGATTGGCGGGAACAGATATATCAGGTGGAATTACCCGCTTCGATTTTAAATCTGTTTGATCAACTTAAAACTCGACTCAACCATAACTTTGAAGATCACGTGGTCTATGTCTCTGACCGTCGTTGGCAACGTGTGGCTTATTTAGTCAAAGCCTGTGCATTTTTAAATGATCGTCCATCAGTGATTTTGAGTGATCTATTAATTTTAAAACATTGCTTATGGAATCAGCCTGAAGACATTGCTTTTGTTTCGCAGCAGATAGATGAAGTATTGGCTGAAAATGGCTTAAATTACGGTTTGCAATTCGAACAACATGTGGCAGAGAAGGATGCACTTGAACAGCGGGTGCTCAATCATTTTTATTATACCGATGATGTGTATGAGAGTTATTTAATTCATGGCACTGATTACTTGCGTGCAGTGACCAATCTAGATCGACACTATAAAGATAAACTGTTGTATCTCGAACTGGATAAAATGGATACGAAAAAGGACTTCTTTGCCTTAGATGATACCGGTGAAGAAGTGCGTGGCATCGTATGTAATTTTAATGGTTCAAGAGTGTGTACGTTAAAAGGTGGCTATTACGGCTTAGAAGAAGTGGTGACGCCATATATAAAACATACCAAAGGTAGTCCGCGCAGCGCACTTTCAGCACAAAGCCAATATGAGCTGTTACACGAAGTTCAACAGCTCAAAGCACAGTTTCAAACAGAATTGGATCTGTTAACGGAACGCTTTAACAGTCAAAAACATCAGTTTAAATCGGTCTTTGTCACTGAACAGGATATTCAACAATTAATTCAATCTATTGAGCAGCAATTGGCAAAATATCAATTGCAGTTGCAAGATTGTGAGCGTTTGGAACAGTTATGTCGCAATTAAAACTGACACGACATCAAACTCAATCGGCACTCGATGAATTAAGTTCGCAGCTTTATGATGAATTAAAACAATCCAGTTTAAAACATTGGTTGGATGATCATAAAGTTGCAAAAAAGCTCGATCAAAAAATTCTGGAATGGGCTTTTCAGGCAAAGTCGAGTTTAGATCAGCAGCATCCCTATGCAGTGGCGCAGCAGCAATTGGAACATTGGCTTGCGTTAAAGCATTGGGAACAGGGTGATTTTGTTCAATTCCGTGCTGAATATGCCGCCTTTATGCAAACCTTAGGGATTCCAGAATTCACTGAAATGTGGCAACAGAGCCAACAGCCATTGCTGACCAAGCAGCAGCGTCAATTACAAATAGAGCTATTTAAAGGCAAATGGCAGCGCAAATTGACCGAAGCCATTGCACATTGGGAGTTTGAGCAGCTCCGTTTACAACGAGATGCCTTTTTAGATGAAATCAAAGATTTTCTCGCGACATTGTCGAAAATGGTCAAGCACCATGACAGTGTCGGGTTTGAAACTGGGATTTTTCTAGACTATTCCAAAGGACAATTAACAGAGCACGATGTACAGAACTTTGAGCAATGGGCGAATTATCTCGAGCAAGATCGGGCGCTTAAACGTCTATGTCAAATGATCGGAAGCGCACAGCCGAATATGCCACGTAAGCGGATTTCTGCTCAGTTAGAACAAGAACCACAGCAGCTTATTCACACCCCGATGGCGCAAGAGGAAATTACTGGAATTAAATTAGCACAAGAGCTCAGTATGGCTTTACCTAGCGAATTGGCGCTGTTAGCAGATCCAGACTTGCAGGTTTTATTTGATTTAAAATATTTAGAATCTAACCTGATGAGTTTTAATCGACAAGGGCAGCAACAAGGACGGGTTATCGAAGACCAACGCCATACGCAGCGTCGAGTCGGACAAAAAGGCCCGATGATTGTCTGCTTAGATACCAGTGGCTCAATGAATGGACAACCTGAACTGATTTCCAAAGCGATTTGTCTATATTTATCCATTCGAGCGCTGAAAGAAAAGCGAGCGATGTATTTGATGAATTTCTCGACCAATTTAACCGCGCTGAATTTACAGCATAACAGCGCTTTGGATGATGTCATTCACTTTTTAGGGCAGTCATTTCATGGGGGGACGGATATTATCCCTGCGATGAATCATGCCGTGGATATGCTGAAACAACCGAATTTTGTACATGCCGATGTGGTGGTGATTTCAGACTTTATAATGGGTCAACTGACTGAAGAACTCATGCAAGAGATCACACATTTTAAGCAGCAGGGCAATGGATTCTATGCTGTGGCTATCGGTAATTTTAAACTGGATCATTTAGACGACAGCCTGTTTGATCATCAATGGGTGTATCAATCTGCGACCGGTGAAGTGCAAAAAATCCAATAATCATCACTCACTCAAAATACGCCATGACCTTTAATGACAAGCTTTTGAGCCATACAACACCGATGTTTTAAAGATTGTCTGACAAAGAAAATATTTGAGCATTTTTGCAAATCGAGAGGTTGGTTTTACTAATGGTCTAGTGATCTATCTCTCTTAATTTGATCCTCAATCTATGTGTTTTTACTTTAATCGACATGAAGTCAATGAAGGGTAAACACCCAAATTGAGAGCAAAATCATGAGCGCTTTTCAACCGATAAAAAAAACGTTAGCACGCGTATTTGCAGGCCCTGTCTTTGACCCAACAAAACAGTCTGCCGTTGTTCCTATTCGTCATATGAAATTTGATTTCGAACCAGAAAAAATTGATGCAAAATTTTATATGAATGCAGAATTGGCCAGTGCCTATTTTGCATCTTTATCTATTTTCTTAACCCGTGGCGAAGATTTGGTGATCGATACAGCACGTTTTCATCGTGACTTTATTCAAGATCCTGTATTAAGACAACGTGTCACGTCGTTGATTGGGCAAGAGGCCATTCATTCACGTATGCATGAAGAAATGAATGAAGCGTATCGCGCAAGAAATTTGCCTGTGCAATTTTTTAGAAAATTAGAACATTATGTTTTTGCTTACGGCTTTGAGCGTATGCCGCAGCCAATGAAATTATCTTTAATGGCGGCAATTGAGCATTTCACCGCAGTGCTTGCGGAATACATGATGAATCATGAAGAAATTTTCTTTAGTTCAATTGATGAAAAGCAACGCGCCATTTGGATGTGGCATATGTTGGAAGAGTCAGAACACAAAGACATTGCCTATGATGTTTATCAAGAATTATCAGGTAATTATGCCTTACGTATTGCTGGTTTTTTCCCTGCATTAATTACCATTTTGGGTTTGATTTCAATTGGTGCTTCGATTGTCCCTTTCTACAGAAAACCGTCGAACTTGATTAGCCTAAGCTACTGGAAAGATGTTCCGCGCAGTTTCCAACTGATTTTTGGTCTAAAAGATGGTGTCTATGGCAGCAGCCTCGGGCATATTTTTGATTATTTACGACCAAGTTTTCACCCGAATGATCATGACACTTCTGCATTTCTTGAATATTACAAAAAGCGTTTGTTGAACCCTGTTGATGGCGTGTTGACACCATATTTTGTCAAAGAATTTACCCCAGCATTAAAACGATAAAAGGACAAAACCATGGGTCTATTTGGAAAAAAGAACAAGCCAAGTGAAAATGCCTATGCAGTGGTCACCGGTGCAGGCAGTGGTATTGGGCGAAGTTTCGCTTTGGAGTTGGCACGTCGTGGCGGAACAGTGGTCTGTGCAGATATTCATTTAGATGCAGCGCAAGAAACGGTGGATCAAATTCAATCCATGACCTCATCAAACGCATATGCAGTGCAGTGTGATGTCGGTAAGGCTGAAGAAGTAAAAGCATTGTCAGAGCAAGCTGAGCAGTTGATGGGACATGCTGTGACCTTAGTGATCAACAATGCAGGCGTCGGGCTGGGTGGTAAATTTGATGAGCTGAGTTTAGACGACTGGCAGTGGTGTATGCATGTCAATTTGTGGGGTGTGGTGCATGGCTGCCATTATTTTGTACCCAAGCTGAAGCAAAATAAGCAGGGCGGCGCGATTATTAATGTTGCTTCTGCTGCAGCATATACTGCTGCACCAGAAATGACAGCATATAACGTGACGAAGTCGAGTGTGTTGGCATTGTCTGAAACTTTATCGGCAGAGCTGCGATCGGCAAATATCCGTGTGAATGTACTGTGCCCAACCTTGGTGCCGACCAATATCATGAAAAATGGACGCTTGCCCAATCGATATTCAGGCTTGGCTGATCAACTGCTGATGAATCATGCATTTATGACGAGCCACGATGTCGTCAATTTGACATTGAATAATTTAGATGCTGGGAAGTTGTATACCATTCCGCAACCTGATGCCAAATTATTTTGGTGGTTAAAGCGTTTATCCCCGCAAACCTATACTCGTTTATTGGGGGTGGGTTATCCCTTATTTAACAACTATATTAAAAAGTCGGGAGCAAAAGCATGAACATGCCGACACAATTACATGACGAAGATGTAAAAGCATTAGATCAAGAGAAAACTCAAACTAAAAAGGCAACAACGCAAACTAATGTACGTCGTACTGTAACGTCTTCTGCCAAAGCAAAAAAAGCAGTACAAGACCAATCAGAGTCAGAGCCTAGCCTAGAAAAACCAAGCGTAGAAAATCAAGTGCGTGTCTAAGATACCATTGTAATTGGTGCGGGGATATCAGGTTTAGCTGCTGCTCATCAAATGAATAAACGGGGTTATACAGATTATGTGGTTTTAGAAAAAGCCAATCGTGTGGGAGGTACATGGCGCGACAACACCTATCCAGGTTGTGGATGTGATGTTCCTTCGGCTTTGTATTCTTTTTCATTTGCTCCGAGTCATAAATGGAGTCATTTATTTGCCAAGCAACCTGAGATTCTGAACTACTTAGAGGATGTGGCAGAGCAGCATGCGCTGTATCGCAACATTCAGTTCAATTGTGAATTAATTGCAGCGGAATGGAATGAGCAATTAAAGCAATGGCAATTGGAGACCAGTAAAGGTAAGTATGCGGCAAGAACAGTGATCTTTTCCACTGGGCCGATTACTGAACCGCAAATTCCAAAAATTAAAGGTATTGAAAGCTTTGAAGGTGAAATGTTCCATTCTGCGCGATGGAACCATGCCTATGACTTAAAAGATAAACGTATTGCAGTGATTGGTACGGGGGCATCTGCGATTCAGTTTATTCCTCAGATTCAACCTATTGCCAAAAATGTGGTGGTGTTTCAACGGACTGCGCCATGGGTATTACCAAAAGCAGATTTACCACTGAATGACCGTGCGAAAGGCATCATTACCCGTTTTCCGACTGTTCAAGAAACTTGGCGCAAAAGTGTGGCCGGTATATTAAATGGTATTAATTTAGGGCTGCGTAATCCTTCACTGTTAGAGCCTGTGAATTATTTGGGTCGTCAGTTGTTGAAAACACAAATTCAAGATGCTGAATTACGTGAAAAAGTAACACCAAACTTTTCTATTGGTTGTAAGCGTCTTTTATTTGCCAATAACTATTATCCTGCGTTGCAGCAAGCCAATGTTGAACTTGTGCCACATGGTTTAGTTGAAATAGAAGGTAATACCGTCATCGCTGCAAATGGTGAACGTCATGAAGTCGATGTCATTATTTGGGGCACAGGATTTGAAGTTTCTCATCCGCCGATTGGACAACGTGTAAAAAATGCCAAAGGGGAGTTATTGTCAGAACTTTGGAAAAACAGTTCTCCTGAAGCGTTTTTGGGTACCAGTATCGCGCAAGTACCTAATGCCTTTTTGGTGCTCGGGCCAAATATTTTGGTTTATGACTCATTCATTGGTATTGCAGAAGCACAGGTTGGATATATTGTTGATGCCTTGGTAAAAATGAAACAAGAGAAGATACAGCGGCTTGAAATTAAGCCAAATGTATTGGCGTATCACAATGCAAAAGTGCAGACACATCTACAGACTACAGTCTTTAATAGTGGTGGTTGTAAGAGCTATTACTTAGATGCCAATGGACGCAATTTTGCAGCTTGGCCGTGGTCACTGAAACAGTTAAAGCAGCGTCTTAAACAGGTGGACTTGACAGACTATGAGTCGGTTGCCTAGAGAATATTGCTTAATAAAAGTTACTTAACTTAATAAGCCAAAATAAAGCATCATCAATATTTAAACCTTTTGTTTACAGCCTAATTTCTACGTGGAATTAGGCTTTTTTTATGACGATATCTGATGAAGCAGTGTGAGATTTTCTAGAAAATGGCGATTTAAAATATACTCAGCAATAAACAGCATACTTTATAGCTTGTGAGGCATCGTTTTATCTAATGATTGAGCAGGAAAATTCAGTCAGATAGGGCTGTTTTAAAGTGCAAAATATATCTAGCTGCATAAAAAAACCGCCCCAAAGGGACGGTTTTTAGATTCGCACAATTCTTTCGAATTAACGACCTTGGATATCGCGTTGAGTTTCGCCAGTGTAAAGCTGACGAGGACGACCGATTTTGTAAGGTGCGCTGTGCATTTCTAACCAGTGGCTGATCCAACCAACAGTACGTGCAAGAGCGAAGATTACAGTAAACATTTCTGTTGGGATACCAATCGCTTTAAGGATGATACCTGAGTAGAAGTCTACGTTAGGGTATAGGTTACGTTTGATGAAGTATTCGTCAGAAAGCGCAATACGTTCAAGTTCCATAGCCAAAGCAAGTTGTGGATCGTTGATACCAAGTGCAGTTAACACTTCGTCACAAGTCTCTTTCATTACTTTCGCACGTGGATCGAAGTTTTTGTAAACTCGGTGACCGAAGCCCATAAGTTTAACTTCTTTAGTTTTCACTTTTTCCATGAACGGAGCAACGTTTTCTACAGTGCCGATTTCATCAAGCATCTTAAGAACAGCTTCGTTCGCGCCGCCATGAGCAGGTCCCCATAGAGCCGCGATACCCGCAGCGATACATGCGTATGGGTTAGCGCCAGTAGAACCAGCAAGACGTACTGTAGAAGTAGACGCGTTTTGTTCGTGGTCAGCATGAAGCGTGAAGATACGGTCCATTGCTTTAGCAAGAATAGGGTCAACTTTGTAATCACGGTCTGCAGGAGTAGCAAACATCATGTACAAGAAGTTTTCTGCGTAGCTTAAGTCGTTACGTGGGTAAACGAATGGTTGGCCTACTGTGTATTTGTAAGTCCAAGCAGCTAAAGTAGGAACTTTAGCGATTAAGCGAATAGCAGTGATTTCGCGGTGGTCAATGTTTTCAACATCGAAACCGTTGTGATAGAACGCAGAAAGCGCACCAACAACACCACACATGATCGCCATAGGGTGAGCGTCACGACGGAAACCATTGAAGAAACGGCCAACTTGATCGTGAACCATAGTGTGGTTACGAACTTTAGCATCGAATTCTTGTTTTTGTTCAGCAGTAGGAAGCTCGCCGTTCAAAAGAAGGTAGCAAGTTTCTAAGTAGTCTGCTTTAGTAGCAAGCTGGTCGATTGGGTAGCCACGGTGTAGAAGAACACCTTTACCGCCGTCAATGAAAGTGATTTTAGATTCACAAGCAGCCGTTGAGACAAAACCAGGATCAAAAGTAAAGTGACCTGCGGCCAACACATCTTTAACGTCAATTACATCTGGGCCTAGAGTGCCACTGTAAATTGGTAAGTCAATTTCTTTGCCATCAAGCTGTAAAACGGCTTTTTTGCCAGTTGCTTCAGACATTCAATAGATCTCCTGTCCTGGTGAATGTTTTATCTGACTCAGTACTAATCTTTTAATGCGAGAATCAGACGGATCAAAAATTTGCTCTAAGATTAGAGGGAACTGAAATTTTGTCAATTATACTTATGGATATAAATTGAGGATCATTGATTGAAATGAAGCACAATTCATCCGCTTAAAAAATGAGTAAAATCACAGTGCCGACGCAGTATAATAAGTCAAATTGCAGGGGAGGTGCAGATTAAAAAAAGCCTATTGCCTTAATTGTAAGCAATTTTTAATTCTTAAAAACTCTGAAACAAATATGAATTACAAGACCGCTATTTCATTAAATTATTATAATTTTCGTAACTTACACACATCTGTGGCTCTAAATTGCTGTTTTCTTATTCATAATTAAAACGACTTAATCGCCCTTAAAAAAAAGTTCGTTTGGTTAAAAAATAGTTAATTAAACGCCTTAAACAGCCTAATAAATGATCATTTTTGTCATTGGAATGGGAAATAATGGTGTTTTATTGAACGGATTTGCTGTTGCTGAGATTTTTATGCACAGACTAAGTACTTATTTCGTTTCATGATCTTTGAGTTTTATCATTTGAGAAAATGATGCACATTTATTTTTATGATTAAGGCTTGGCGAATGTGCTGGAAGATTTTAAAATGTAGTGGGAAAAGAAAGATTTAGATTTGTTCATCTTTAGTCTAAAAGTTTAAATCACCATATACACACAAAAACAATAAATGAAATTTACATTTAACTGATTAAAACCAACAAGATAGTCTGATTTTCTTAGATAAATAAGGTATTTGTTTTTAGAAAAGTTATTGTTAATGATTCTTATTTAAGGATATTTTGCAAAATTCCTAATTGTCTTCGTTTGTGTTTTGAAAGTTCACGTTTTATAATTCCCTGTCGTTTATAAGATCAGACAGCTGCAGAGTTTATTATATTGTAATGTCTGACTATGCTAGCTTTCCTACGAATTAATTCCAACAAACTCCGGATGGAGTTTTTACTTACAGGATGCCCGCTGTGAAAAGCAACAGACCTGTCAATTTGTCCATGGGTCAAGTTTTAGACGTAAACTTAAAATCCCCTGTGGCTATTGCATCAATTTTACACCGTCTATCAGGTGTTATCGTATTTTTACTCGTACCGGTCCTTCTTTGGATTTTAGACAAATCTTTATCTTCACCTGAAGGTTTTGCGCAAGTTCAAGCTGTGTTTGATAGCTTTATTGTGCGTTTTGTCGTATGGGTATTTGTAGCCGGCTTAATTTATCACCTTATCGGTGGTATCAAGCATCTATTTGCAGATCTTGGCGTTGCTGAAGAACTTCAAAGTGGTCGTATCGCAGCTACTATTTCATTGATCTTGTCTGCAATCGGTATTGTTGCAGCATTTGTATGGATTGTTCTCTAATGAAAAGTGCTACAGGTTTAACAGGATCAGGTTCGCGCGATTGGTTTATCCAACGTGTAAGTGCCGTTGTATTGGCTGTTTATACTATTGTTGTGCTGGGCTGGATCCTTTGCAATAGCGGATTCACTTTTGAGCAATGGTATGGCTTTATGATGACAACACCAATGAAGATTTTATCTTTATTGTCTGTCTTATCTCTTGTTGCGCATGCTTGGATTGGTATGTGGCAAGTATTCACTGACTATGTGACTACTCGTCAAATGGGTCCTTCAGCAAACGGTCTGCGTTTAGTGCTGACTTCTGCAGTGATTGTTGCAGTATTTGCATACGCGATCTGGGCGATCCAGATTTTTTGGGCAAATTGATAGGAAGATATCATGGGCGCTATAACCCCTAAAGAAGATTACACAAATATTCCACACCAAACTTTCGATGCAGTCATCGTTGGTGGTGGTGGTTCAGGTATGCGTGCTTCTTACCAACTTGCTCAAGCTGGTTTGAAAGTTGCTGTACTGACTAAAGTATTCCCAACTCGTTCGCACACTGTTGCAGCGCAGGGTGGTATTGGTGCATCTCTTGGTAACATGCAAGAAGATAACTGGCACTACCACTTCTACGACACAGTTAAAGGTTCTGACTGGTTAGGTGACCAAGACGCAATTGAGTTCATGACTCGTGAAGCGCCTCAAGTTGTATATGAACTTGAACACTTAGGCATGCCATTTGACCGTAACGCTGACGGTACAATTTACCAACGTCCGTTTGGTGGTCATGCTGCGAACTATGGTGAAAAACCAGTTCCACGTGCATGTGCTGCTGCCGACCGTACAGGTCACGCTCTTCTTCATACGCTTTATCAAAGCAACGTGAAAATGGGTACTCAATTCTTCGTTGAATGGATCGCACTTGATTTGATCCGTAATGAAGAGGGTGATGTGCTTGGTGTGACAGCAATTGACCAAGAAACAGGTAAAATTGCAGTATTCCAAGGTAAAGCAACATTGTTCGCTACTGGTGGTGCTGGTCGTGTTTACCGTGCATCTACTAACGCTTATATTAATACTGGTGACGGTCTTGGTATGGCAGCTCGTGCAGGTATTCCATTACAAGATATGGAATTCTGGCAATTCCACCCAACAGGTGTTGCGGGCGCAGGCGTATTGTTGACAGAAGGTTGTCGTGGTGAAGGTGCGATCCTTCGTAACGATGCTGGTGAGCCGTTCATGGAGCGTTATGCTCCGACACTGAAAGATTTGGCACCTCGTGACTTCGTATCACGTTCAATGGACCAAGAAATTAAAGAAGGTCGTGGCTGTGGTCCTAAGAAAGACTACATCTTGCTTGATATGACGCATCTTGGTGCTGAAACAATCATGAAACGTCTTCCATCTGTATTCGAGATTGGTAAGAAATTCGCGAACGTTGACATCACTAAAGAGCCAATTCCTGTAGTACCTACAATCCATTACCAAATGGGTGGTATTCCTACAAATATTCATGGTCAAGTGGTTGTTCCTGTATCTCGTGAAACTGAAGCTTTGGTTGCGAACTACAATAAAGAAACTGGTGTGTACTCACACAATGCGGGTGACCGTGATTTCACTAAACCAGTGAAAGGTTTCTATGCAATCGGTGAATGTTCATGTGTATCTGTACACGGTGCAAACCGTCTAGGTACAAACTCATTGCTTGACTTGGTTGTATTTGGTAAAGCTGCTGGTGAACATATTGTTGACTACGTAACTAAACACCACGGTGATGAATACGCTCCATTACCTACAACTGTTCTTGAAAACACTTTGAATCGTGTTCGTCATCTTGATGAATCTACTTCTGGTGAAAATGCTCAAGAAGTTGCAGATGCAATCCGTGACATCGTTCAAGACCACGCTGGTGTATTCCGTACATCTGCACTACTTGAAGAAGGTGTGAAACAGATTCTTGCGATCGAACCACGTGTACGCAACATTCATTTGAAAGACAAATCTAAAGTATTTAACACAGCACGTGTTGAAGCTCTAGAAGTTGAAAACTTGTATGAAGTTGCAAAAGCGACATTAATTTCTGCAGCTGCACGTAAAGAATGTCGTGGTGCGCATACAGTGGTAGATTTCGAATTACCACCTGATCATGCTGACTACCCATACGGCCGTCGTGATGATGAGTGGATGAAACACACTTTATGGTTCTCTGTAGATAACCGTCTTGAGTACAAACCAGTACGTTACAAGCCTTTATCTGTAGATGCTATTCCACCTAAACCACGTACATTCTAATTGGGAGAAGTAAGATGAGTAGAGGTACTCGTACATTTAATATCTACCGCTACGATCCTGATAAGGATGCAGCTCCGTACATGCAAACTTTTAAACTAGAGTTGACTGACAAGCACCGTATGTTGCTTGATGCGCTTCTAGCATTAAAAGTACAAGACGAATCATTAACATTCCGTCGTTCATGTCGTGAAGGTATTTGTGGTTCTGATGGTGTAAACATCAATGGTAAAAATGGTTTAGCGTGTCTTTGGAACCTAAACGACTTACCAGAAGTGATTACAATTCGTCCGCTTCCAGGTCTTCCAGTAATTAAAGACTTGGTTGTAGACATGAATCAGTTCTACGATCAGTACAACAAAATCCATCCGTTCCTAATCAATAATCAGCCTGCGCCTCCTAAAGAGCGTTTGCAGTCTCCTGAAGAGCGTGAACACTTAGATGGTTTGTACGAATGTATTCTTTGTGCATGTTGTTCAACTTCATGCCCATCATTCTGGTGGAACCCAGACAAGTTCTTGGGTCCATCAGCATTGTTGAACGCATATCGCTTCATCATTGACTCTCGTGATACAGCAACTCAAGAGCGTTTGGCTCGTCTTGACGACCCATTCTCATTGTTCCGTTGTAAAGGTATCATGAACTGTGTATCTGTATGTCCTAAGGGTCTTAACCCAACTAAAGCAATCGGTCACATCCGTAATATGCTTTTAGATCTAGGTTAATAGATTTAGCAGTAAAAAGAAGCGCACCATTGGGTGCGCTTTTTTTTGTCATATATAAAAGTGATGATAGTGAAAGTTATTCACTGTCATTGCTGACTGCTTTAAATGGATTTAATAGAAACGTAGTGAATTAAAGGAATAAAACGATAGATAAATGGTTATTTATTGATGAAACGCTCGTACAAGTCTGTCAAAAGGATTAGAAGATGTTATTATGTAACGTAGTAAAAAGAGAGAGGATAGGAATGTCAGCTCTCTTTTGTTTTTGTATATGAGATGAGGGAAAAATCGAACGTAGACTTTTGTCTTAATTGAAAGATCATTTTATATGTAGCACCATATCATAGATGAAAATACAAACAGTGTATTTCGCTAATTTATGAGAGGTATGTGTCAAAAAAATCAATTGAAAATGCTCGAACGTGTTAGCATTTAAAGCATCACTATATGTAAAAAATGACTTTGAATTAGGTACATTTTTTCTACAATTTAAGCGCTGTAGACGGTATATAAATGTTAATAAAGTCGCTTTAGAAAAGATAATGGTGCAAATTTTATTTTTTCTAAGACGATTTGCAAAAATTGCCCGATTTATGTCGGGTATTTCTCAATGAGTAATGATGCCGCTGAGGGCGTTATTGTTCATTAATCACATTGGGTAATCCTAATGTAGTGATAACGCCTCAAGGCTTAAGCCTAATGGGGACTAATGTCATATTACCAATTTGACATTACTAATCATGGGTTCGCTTAAAAAGCATCCTGAAATGTTTTGCAATAGGAAATGGGTCCACAAATGCAAGAAGTTGCTGACGCACTGCGTCTTGACACTGAACTTAGCGCTGACAGTGCAGCGTATATTGAAGAACTTTATGAGCAGTATCTAACGGCTCCAGACTCAGTAGAGGCTGATTGGCGTGAATACTTCGATAAATTCCCGAAAGGTGATCAACCACACAGCAATGTACGTGAGCAATTCCTATTATTAGGCCGTAATTCAAGCCGTGTTCAGCCAGTAGTGCAAAGTGCAGTAAGTTCTGAGCATGAACGCCGTCAAATCGGTGTATTACAGTTGATCGCTGCATACCGTAACCGTGGTCATCAAAACGCAAAATTAGATCCACTAGGTCTTGCAAAACGTGAAATCGTGCCTGATCTAGATCTTGCTGCGCACGGTCTAACTCAGTCTGACTTAGACACTGTATTTAATACAGGTAACCTTGCAATCGGTAAATCTGAAGCAACACTTGGTGAAATGGTTCAAGCAATGGAAGCAACTTATACTGCTTCGATTGGTGTTGAATACATGCACATTGTTGATACCAAAGAAAAACGTTGGATTCAACAACGCCTTGAAGGTACTCGTGGTCAATTTGGCTACACTGCAGACCAAAAGAAACACGTCCTTGAACGTCTAACTGCAGCTGAAGGCCTAGAAAAATACCTTGGTAACAAATTCGTTGGTGCGAAACGTTTCGGTGTTGAAGGTGGTGAGTCTTTCATTCCTATGGTGAATGAACTTATTCAACGTGCGGGTTCGGTAGGTTGTAAAGAAGTGGTTATCGGTATGCCTCACCGTGGCCGTTTAAACCTTCTTGTAAACATCATGGGTAAAAACCCAGCTGATCTATTTGGTGAGTTCGAAGGCAAATCTCTGCATAAAAAAGGCTCTGGTGACGTTAAATACCACCAAGGTTTCTCTTCAAACGTCATGACTCCGGGTGGCGAAGTTCACTTGGCATTAGCGTTTAACCCATCACACTTAGAAATCGTTGGACCTGTAGTAGAAGGTTCTGTACGCGCACGTCAAGTACGTCGTAAAGATATCGGTGGTGATGATGTATTACCAATCATCGTTCACGGTGATGCTGCATTTGCAGGTCAAGGTGTAAACCAAGAAACCTTCCAAATGTCACAAACTCGCGGTTATACCGTGGGTGGTACAGTTCATATCGTCGTGAACAACCAAGTTGGTTTCACAACGTCTGACCCACGTGATGCGCGTTCTACAGAATACTGTACTGACATCGCGAAAATGATCCAAGCACCGATCTTCCATGTGAACGGTGATGATCCTGAATCTGTATTATTTGTTTCTCAATTGGCACACGATTTCCGTCATACATTCCGTAAAGACGTTGTAATCGATATGTTCTGCTACCGTCGTCGTGGTCATAACGAAGCCGACGAGCCAGCTGCAACTCAGCCAATGATGTATCAAATCATCAATAAAAAAGCGACTACACGTACGCTTTATGCTGACAAGCTTGTACAAGAAGGTGTTCTTGATCGTGCTTCTGCTGATGCAATGGTTGAACAGTATCGTTCTGACCTTGAAGCAGGTAAACACGTTGCAAATGCGTTGGTACTTGAGCCAAATACAAAAATGTTTGTGGACTGGAAACCTTACCTAGGCCACGAATACACAGACAAATGGGATACCACTTTCCCAATCGAACGTCTAAAAGAGCTTGGTGCGAAAATGCGCGAGCTTCCAGAAGGCTTCGTGATGCAACGTCAGGTTGCTAAAGTGATTGATGACCGTCTGAAAATGCAGACTGGTGAAATGCCATTGAACTGGGGTGCTGCTGAAACATTAGCTTACGCGTCTCTTCTAGATGAAGGTTTCCTTGTTCGTTTAACAGGTGAAGACGTTGGTCGTGGTACATTCTCACACCGTCATGCAAAACTTCATAACCAAGTAGATGGTTCAACTTACATTCCATTATGTAACTTGAAAGAAAACCAACCACGTACAGCTATCTATGACTCATTATTGTCAGAAATGGCGGTTCTTGCATTCGAATACGGTTATGCAACGACTCTTCCGAAGAGCCTTGTCATTTGGGAAGCGCAATTTGGTGACTTCGCAAACTGTGCACAGGTTGTAATCGATCAGTTCATCGCGTCTGGCGAAACTAAGTGGGAACGTGTATGCGGTCTGACTATGCTTCTTCCACATGGCTTTGAAGGTCAAGGTCCTGAGCATTCATCAGCTCGTTTAGAGCGTTTCTTACAGCTATGTGCTGAAGAAAACATGCAAGTGATCACACCGACTACACCAGCGCAGATTTACCATGCGATGCGTCGTCAAGCACTTCGTCCAATCCGTAAACCAATGATCGTGACTTCACCGAAGTCTCTTCTTCGTCACAAACTTGCAACTTCTACATTAGAAGAACTTGCAAATGGTTCATTCCAAACTGTGATCGACGAAATCGACAACATCAACAAGTCAGACGTAACTCGTCTAGTGCTTTGTGGTGGTAAGGTTTACTACGACTTACTTGAAAAACGTCGTGAAAAAGAATTGAACAACACAGCAATCGTTCGTATTGAACAATTGTATCCGTACCCAGAAGCACGTCTTGCTGAAGTTCTTGCACAATATCCAAATGTTAAAGAATTGGTTTGGGCTCAAGAAGAACCGAAGAACCAAGGTGCATGGTTATTCATCGCTCCGCGTCTGTATGACGACGTGATGAAAGCGGGCAAACAAGTTCGTATTAGTTATGCAGGTCGTGAAGCTTCTGCTGCACCGGCTTGTGGTTCACCATATTTGCACGCAAAACAACAAGCTCAGCTCGTAAATGATGCTTTAGCTATCGTAGCTGAATAACAGGAGATTTTTAATAATGGCAACCGAAATTAAAGCACCGGTATTCCCAGAGTCAGTTGCTGACGGTACAGTTGCAACTTGGCACAAACAACCAGGTGAAGCAGTATCACGTGACGAAGTGATTTGTGATATTGAAACAGATAAAGTTGTTTTAGAAGTTGTAGCTCCTGCTGACGGTACGATTTCTGCAATTGTTAAAAACGAAGGCGATACAGTTTTATCGAACGAAGTGATCGCGACTTTTGAAGAAGGTGCTGCTTCTGGCGCTGCTCAAACTCAAGCTGTTCAATCAGAAGAGAAAGTAGAACAAGCTGCTGCGCAAACTCAAGCGGGTGCTGCTCCTGTTGTTGAACGTGCTCAACCTGTTGCTGATCAAGCTCCTGCAGTGCGTAAAGCATTGACTGAGTCTGGTATTGCTGCTGCTGACGTTGCTGGCACTGGCCGTGGCGGTCGCATCACTAAAGAAGATGTTGCTAACCACCAAGCTAAACCAGCTGCTCCTGCTGCTGCGCCATTAAGCGTTGCTGTTGGTGAACGTATCGAAAAACGTGTTCCTATGACTCGTCTTCGTAAGCGTGTTGCTGAACGTCTACTTGCTGCAACTCAAGAAACAGCAATGTTGACTACGTTCAACGAAGTAAACATGAAACCAATCATGGAAATGCGTGCGCAATACAAAGATGCTTTTGAAAAGCGTCATGGTGCACGTCTTGGCTTCATGTCATTCTTCGTTAAAGCGGCAACTGAAGCACTTAAACGCTACCCAGCTGTAAACGCTTCGATTGATGGCAATGACATCGTTTACCACGGTTTCTACGACATCGGTGTTGCTGTATCAAGTGACCGTGGTCTAGTGGTTCCAGTTCTTCGTGATACTGACCGCATGAACTATGCTGAAGTTGAAAACGGTATCCGTGCTTACGCTGGTAAAGCGCGTGATGGTAAATTGGGTATCGAAGATATGACTGGCGGTACATTCACTATTACTAATGGTGGTACTTTCGGTTCATTGCTTTCTACACCGATCTTAAATACGCCACAAACAGCGATTTTGGGTATGCATAAAATCCAAGAACGTCCTATGGCTGTAAATGGTCAAGTCGAAATCTTGCCAATGATGTACTTAGCGCTTTCTTATGACCACCGTCTAATCGATGGTAAAGAAGCAGTAGGCTTCCTTGTAACAATCAAAGAGTTGTTAGAAGAACCAGCTAAGCTAATCCTTGATCTTTAATACTTCAGAATAATGCAATGGGCTTAGAGCGATCCTCTAAGCCCATTTTTGGAGATACACATGTCTCAATTTGATTTAGTTGTTATTGGTGGCGGTCCTGGTGGTTATGAGGCTGCTATCCGCGCTGCTCAATTAGGCTTTAAAGTAGCTTGTATTGAAAAACGTATTCATAAAGGTAAACCATCTTTAGGTGGTACTTGCTTAAACGTGGGTTGTATCCCATCTAAAGCATTACTTGATTCATCGCACCGTTATGAAGATACCGTTCATCACTTAGATGACCACGGTATTACAACAGGTGAAGTGAAATTTGATCTTGCAAAATTACTTGATCGTAAAGACAAAATTGTTAACCAATTGACGATGGGTATCGATGGCCTACTTAAAGGCAATGGTATCGAATGGTTAAAAGGTACAGGTAAATTACTTGCAGGTAAGAAAGTTGAGTTTGTATCTCACGAAGGTGAAACTCAAATTTTAGAACCTAAATATGTAATCCTTGCATCGGGTTCTGTGCCAGTCAATATTCCAGTTGCTCCTGTAGACCAAGACATTATTGTTGACTCTACTGGTGCGCTTGAGTTCCCAGAAGTGCCTAAACGTCTTGGCGTAATCGGCGCGGGTGTCATTGGTCTTGAACTTGGTTCAGTATGGCGTCGTCTTGGTTCTGAAGTTGTTGTATTTGAAGCAATGGATGCATTCTTGCCAATGGCTGATAAAGCTTTGGCAAAAGACTACCAAAAAGTATTGACTAAACAAGGCCTTGATATCCGTGTTGGCGCTAAAGTTGCTGGTACAGAAGTGAATGGCCGTGAAGTTACGGTTAAGTACACGCAAGGTGGCGAAGACAAAACTCAAACTTTCGATAAGTTGATCGTTTGTGTTGGCCGTAAAGCATATGCAGAAGGTTTATTGGCTGAAGATTCAGGCATTAAACTTACTGAACGCGGTCTAGTTGAAGTAAACGATTGGTGTGCAACTTCGGTTGAAGGCGTATACGCAATTGGTGACTTGGTACGTGGTCCAATGCTTGCACATAAAGCAATGGAAGAAGGCGTAATGGCTGTTGAACGTATGCACGGTCACGCAGCTCAAGTGAACTACGACACAATCATCTCTGTCATCTACACACACCCAGAAGCGGCGTGGGTTGGTTTAACAGAAGAGCAAGCGAAAGAAAAAGGCCATGAAGTGAAGACTGGTCAATTTGGCTTTGCTGCGAATGGTCGTGCAATGGCTGCTGGTGAAAACGCAGGCTTTGTTAAGTTTGTTGCTGATGCGAAAACAGATCGTCTACTTGGTATGCACGTGATTGGACCTGCAGCGTCTGATATCGTACACCAAGGTATGATCGCACTTGAGTTTGTATCAAGTGTTGAAGACCTACAGTTAATGACTTTCGGTCACCCGACATTCTCTGAAGTCGTTCACGAAGCTGCACTTGCAGTCGATGGACGTGCAATTCACGCGATTCAGCGTAAACGTAAATAAGATGTAAAAAGAGCGGCTTAGGCCGCTCTTTTTTGTTTCAGATGGTTGTTTTAATTTGAATAATCATCTAAAAATAAAGATAAGAAATATTTTAAGATTTAAAAAGGTTAAAGCTGCTTTGACGGATGTCTGGGCTTTAATGGGTCATAACAAAGCGAAAAAAGAGTAAAAGGTTGTTCAATGAATCTACACGAATATCAAGCTAAAGCGTTATTAAAAAAATATGGTATGCCGGTGCAAGAAGGCGTATTTGTAACAACCGCAGAAGAAGCAGTCAAAGCTTTTGAGCAATTGGGTGGTAAGTTTGCAGTTTTAAAAGCCCAAGTCCATGCAGGTGGTCGTGGTAAAGCGGGCGGCGTGAAAGTGGTAAAATCTGCGCAAGAAGCTACTGATTATGTGAACCAAATGGTCGGTTCACGCTTAGTTACTTATCAAACAGATGCATTAGGTCAGCCAGTCAGTGGTATTTTGGTGTCTGAAGATGTCTATCCTGTAGAGCGTGAATTGTACCTAGGAGCTGTAGTTGACCGTTCTAGCCGTCGTGTGACCTTTATGGCATCGACTGAAGGCGGTGTTGAAATTGAGAAAGTTGCAGAAGAAACCCCTGAAAAAATTATTAAAGTTGAAGTAGATCCTCTAGTTGGATTGTTACCATTCCAAGCACGTGAAGTGGCGTTTGCTTTAAACCTAAAAGATGGTCAAGTGAATCAATTTGTCAAAATCATGTCTGCGGCTTATCAAGCATTTATTGAAAATGATTTTGCTTTATTTGAAATTAACCCGTTATCCGTACGTGAAAATGGCGAGATTTTATGTGTAGATGCAAAAATTGGTATCGACTCGAATGCCTTGTATCGTTTACCTGAAATTGCAGCGCTACGCGATAAATCGCAAGAAAATGAGCGTGAGCTGAAAGCATCAGAATTTGATCTGAACTATGTGGCACTTGAGGGTAACATTGGCTGTATGGTGAATGGCGCGGGTCTTGCCATGGCAACCATGGACATCATTAAACTCTATGGTGGTCAACCTGCAAACTTCCTAGATGTAGGAGGCGGCGCGACCAAAGAACGCGTAATTGAAGCCTTTAAAATCATTTTGGCCGATAGTTCTGTACAAGGTGTATTAATCAACATTTTTGGTGGGATTGTACGTTGTGACATGATTGCTGAAGCAATTATTGCAGCGGTTCAAGAAGTAAATGTGACTGTACCTGTGGTTGTTCGTCTAGAAGGGAACAATGCAGAGTTGGGTGCAAAATTACTTGATGAATCAGGTTTGAAATTGATTTCTGCAAATGGCTTGGCTGATGCTGCAGAAAAAATCGTTGCTGCGGTAAAAGGCTAAGGGAGTAGAGATCATGAGCGTATTAGTTAATAAAGACACCAAAGTATTGGTACAAGGTTTTACCGGTAAAAACGGCACATTCCATTCTGAACAGTCAATTGCTTACGGCACAAAAGTGGTCGGTGGGGTGACTCCGGGTAAAGGCGGCACACAACACTTAAACTTACCCGTTTTTAATACCATGAAAGAAGCGGTGCGTGAAACAGGTGCAACGGCAACCTCGATTTATGTACCTGCACCATTTGTCCTAGATTCAATTATTGAATCGATTGATTCAGGTGTTGAGCTGATCGTAGTGATTACGGAAGGCGTGCCTACACTCGATATGTTGAAAGCTAAACGTTACCTAGAAACCTATGGTAATAATGCACGTCTAATTGGTCCGAACTGTCCAGGGATTATTACTCCGGGTGAATGTAAGATCGGTATTATGCCGGGGCATATTCATCAGCCGGGTAAAATCGGCATTATCTCGCGATCAGGGACTCTGACCTATGAAGCTGTAGCGCAAACCACCAAGCTGGGTCTAGGTCAGTCGACGTGTATCGGTATTGGGGGAGATCCAATTCCGGGCATGAACCAAATTGATTGCTTAAAGCTGTTCCAAGACGACCCGCAAACTGAAGCGATCATCATGATTGGTGAGATTGGTGGTACAGCAGAAGAAGAAGCGGCTGAATATATCCAGTCGAATGTAACTAAGCCTGTTGTCGGTTATATCGCGGGTGTGACTGCACCTAAAGGTAAACGTATGGGACATGCAGGCGCGATCATTTCGGGCGGTAAAGGTACAGCAGAAGAGAAATTTGCTGCTTTTGAAAAAGCCGGTATGGCCTATACCCGTAGTCCTGCTGAATTAGGTTCGACCATGTACGAAGTGCTGAAAGGCAAAGGTTTGGTTTAATCGCCATACTTAAACATCAAAAGAGAATCTTCGGATTCTCTTTTTTTTTACGCAAAAAAAAGCGTATTTCAGCCGCTATGCAAAAGCCATAAGGGCATGGCTATGTGTTCTGCTTTGGGGTGCAGTGACGCTGCATAAACGGATGGAATATTGGTTGTGCAATAACTATGAAATGTAAAGAACACATAATAATCCGAATATGTGATGATTGCGGGGATGGTCATAGGTTTATGATTTTTAGTAATAATTTCGTATAGCGTGCAGTATATTGATTTTAGGGAAAATAACTAATTTAATTGAGATTTTTAATGGATCTTTATCATCAAAGAGCTTTTTTACTTGGATGAAGCCTAATATTTTCAATAGAAATTATTTTATTTGTAATTTTCTCAAGCCTTATACAAAGGATGGTAGATCAGGAATATGAGAAGGGGGAGCTTTAAAATTGGTGAAATTTGCTATCTCAGTGATGAAATTTTTTTAAGAAAATCTACATGAGCATATACATCTATAGTCAGCTATTATTTTTTAGTTGATGGTTTGAAGTGCAAAAACCTTGTTAGGCCCTATTTTCAATTTAATAAGCAATTTCCAAGTTTTATAAAAACAATAGATAGAACAAAATGTTATCGAGCTGAATATATAGAAGTAAATATCTTATTCTGTAAGATGAGAAGGATATATCAATTAATTGATTTTAAATATTTCGTTTCATAATTTTATGCTGTTTGCTCTATAGCTTCTAAATGAGTATTTTTATGAAATACGCCATTTGTTCATTGATTTAACATCAGGCTGTGATGCGAAATATAAATGTCAGAAACCATTAAAAGCGCTCTGATAAGACAGAAAATGTTGTTCATTTCTTTGGGAGATTGTATGCCCATAAGTACAAGTATCTAAGCCATAAAAAAAGCAGTGCGGACACTGCTTTTTTAATTCATTTAGAATGTGTTGCTCAAGCAATCACTTCTGAATAAAGAGATTTGATGGAGCCCTATCTCAATCAAAAACTTAGTTTTTGCTGGTTTTTAAGCTCTGAGTTAAACCGTTAATATCGCCACCTTGGATACCAAGCTCACTCATCAAGCTATCAATCAGTGGGGCCTGGCTGCGGTAGCGTAGGGCACTATTCACCACTTGGTCTGACAAGGCAACATTACCGCTGCCTTCGTGGTGAGCATCACCTTGGCAAGAACCTGCATGACCACCATTTAGGCCATTCACTTGCAAAAT
This sequence comes from Acinetobacter sp. YH01005, assembly GCF_013420465.1. Classification (NCBI taxonomy): domain Bacteria; kingdom Pseudomonadati; phylum Pseudomonadota; class Gammaproteobacteria; order Moraxellales; family Moraxellaceae; genus Acinetobacter; species Acinetobacter sp. YH01005. The sequence continues at coordinate 93,458 of NZ_VOYA01000006.1, forward strand.
CTTAATGTCATCAATGTTTTCCATTGGTTTCACACTTTCGCGAATGATTTCAGGTAAGTATTTCAGCATCGCTAAACGAATTTGCATTTCAACCTGTTCAGATGACAATACGTTGTTTGCTTCGTTCACTGCACGTGTACCTTCAGCATCAACTTGGTATTGTTTTTCCATCGCCTGAGCCAAGAGAACTTTTGCGTCAGCTTCACCTTTGGCTTTTAAGCGAACTTTTTCAGCTTCGGCTTCAGCTGCAATACGAATCGCTTCTGCATCATCTGCTGCTGCTTGTTTACCTGCTTCTGCCGCGACAGTAATGGCAATCGCATCTTTCTCCGCTTTTTCTTTCGCAGAGACCAATTCAACAGCTTTTTGACGTTCAGCTTGTTGGATTTGACGAACGGTAATGACTTCTTCTTCGGCTTTTACCGCTTGAGCACGGGCTTGATCGGCATGCGCTTTAGCTTCAGATTCAGCACGAGATTTTTCTGCAATAGCAATGGCACGGTCTTGCTCAGCCAACTCAATGGTTTTCTTTTGTTCCACTTGGGCTTGCTGAATAATTTGTGACTTTTGAATATTTTGATTTTCAACGTCACGTGCAGCAGTAATACGCTTTAAGTCAACTTCACGTTCAGCAGCAATACGCGCTTCTTCGGCTTCACGTTTTTTCGAAGCTTCTTGTGATGCAATTTCTGCAAGCTGTTCTGCACGACGAACTGAAATTTCACGTTCTTGTTGCAGTTTTGCATATTCTTCTTCACGCAAAATTTGTAGACGTGCTTGTTCTGCTTCTAAGTTCTTGGTCTTGATTGCAAGATCTGCATCTTGCTCAATCGCATTACGTTTACGACGACGGTCTTCAATGGTTTCTGTCAGTTTAGTTAAACCTTCAGCATCGAACGCATTTTGTGGGTTGAAGTATTTAAAGCCTGTTTGGTCTAAGCCAGTTAATGAAACGGTTTCAAGTTCCAAACCGTTTTTATGTAAATCTTCAGACACCACTTGCTGAACTTTTTGAACGAAGTCGACACGTTTTTCATGCAATTCTTCCATCGCCATTTCTGCGGCAACTGCACGTAGAGAGTCAACGAATTTACCTTCGACCAAATTTTTAAGCTCATTTGGTGACATGGTCTTTTGACCTAACGTTTGTGCTGCTGTAGCAATCGAATCTGCGGTTGGTTTCACACGGACATAGAACTCCGCCATCACATCGACACGCATACGGTCACGTGTAATCAGCGCTTGGTCATCTGCACGGCGAACTTCAAGACGTAGGGTATTCATATTGACAGGGATAATTTCATGCAGCACCGGAAGCACAATAGCACCGCCACCTAAAATCACTTTTTCACCGCCGAAGCCTGTACGCACAAATGAAATTTCTTTACTTGAGCGACGATAAAGTCGAGCAATAATAAAACCAATAAAAATAAGTGCGGCAAAAATTATCCCGACTGAAACAAGGATACCGCTTGGAATAATGTCTAACATGGACGTTTATCTCTTTTGTTGTAGTTCAAGTTAACCCTCTAAAGTGCTAACAAGTTTGGTTTAAAAATCAGTATTTTGTTGACTCATCATGACTTCGAGTTTTGCAGAAGGAATGACGCGTAAAATGTATTTATATGGTGTTAAAAGAACTGATCGAGCATCAATTCATTCAAAATTTAGAGCATGGTGGCTTGAAAGCCTACATTTGTTTTTTGGGTTAAAACCACTGATTGACCTTGGCTGAAAATTTCATCTTGTTCAGGTTCAACCAAAATATAATGGGTCAATCCGTGTTGATCTTTGACTTTGGCTTGAGCAGGAGACTGTGGTCGTGCATCACCCAAAATGATCGTGGCCGTTCTACCGATCAATTCATCACTATAAATGGCGGTTGTTTCATCTTGCGGTAAAATACGGGCAATGAGCATTGCGCTAAAACGTACGAAGGGCATGCACAGAAAAATACAGGCTGGTGCAATAATCCATGCACTGAACATCATACTGGTCATTTGGTTAACGATGGCTTGAATAGCAAAGCCCAACAAACTATAGACACATAAGAAAATGATGAGCCATACAAACAGTGGAATACGACCCAAATACAACCAATCGAGCACACGTGTCACGATACCTGCATCGGCATCTACACCTAGCTCTGCATTATGACCAACATCCTCAGGTAGGAATTGATCTAAGAAGCCTTGAGAACCACCCCCTAAAATTGTTAACACAATCTCAAAAAGTCCAAACAAGAACATTAAGCAGAGACTGATGCTAAACACGATATTAGACGGGTGAGTAAACAATTCCCACATTATATTTATCTCTATATTTATGCTTATAAAAAATCAAAAAAAATAATTCTGGCCGAATTTTTTTCAGTAAATAAAATAACATTATCTGTCGAAATTGTGTAAAAAAATTACAGATCAGATTAACAAAAAGTCGGCTTTTATGTGAGCTATTACTAAGTTTTTCTTTAAAAATAGTTGATCAATTAAATCAGGATTATCTAAATCTAAAGTTAATAGTATTTCTGCTTTACCCATTTAAGATTTAAGTCATTGTGATCAATCAAATTTTAAGTCTAATTGCAGATATATAAGTGGTCGTGCTCAAGGGAGAGAAATGGCCTGTTAAACGGCACAGAAAACAATGTTAGGAAATGTAAATTTATAAGCGTCACAGCAGTGCTGAGGGCTTTGCCGTGACTTTCGATGTCATATGAAGATTTGAACTGGCGTTCAATAGAGCGCTTTTTAGGTGGCTTTAACCCTTTTTATAACAATGAAGTTTGAATGCGTACTTTCATATCTAAAGCCGCTTGAACAATAAAGGTTTTCATCCACTTCACTTGTTCGCCCATCGGATTGGTTTTAATCGCAGTGTCTAAAAAGCCCATGCTTTCAAGTTGAAACAATTGTTTTTCGATCTCTTCTTCTAACTGGGTGCTATTGGCTGCGAGCGGGAAATGGATTAAGTGAAATGCTTTGGGAAAATTATAAAAAGCATAGAGCAGATTAAATGCACGTCGATCGGCCTTTAAATTGCCAGCGCCAATTTCGTAGCCGCGATCTTGGTTACTGTGAGTCACCCCAATCAAAAACTCGAGTTTATTGTCCAAAAGTCGTAGGCCGAACTGAAGGCCAATTTGGTCAGCACTCAGCTCATGTTGTATAAAGTTATTCAGCGGGCTGCCGTCATCATTTAAGGCTTCTTGGAGCACGAGCATGTGTGAAGAATGCTGATAAATATAGCCAGCAAGACCTGCTGCTTCAATCAGCGACTTTAAGGTTTCAAGCGTATAGTGACTATATGGCATATCAATAACTATTGGAGAGTGATATAGCTACTTTAGGTACTTTGAGCGAGTTTGAATACCGATTGTTTAGAGGATTTAGCGATTAGTTAATTGATAAAAAATTGCGTAAACTTACGGATCTCGGACTAGAATAATAATGAAATTGATAAGTCTATTGTATTAAATTAATTAAAATTGATAAGCAGTATCAGACAATTTGTATATGACGAATAAGAATATCAATATCACAAAACAAGCAATCGTTATGAAAGCTTAATCACTATAATGTATATATATCTTTAAAAGTGTAATAAGTACACATATTCTAAGCTGGTGTTGTCCATGTCATTAAATGAGGAAAGACTTACTCATCTTAAACAGCTTGAAGCTGAGAGTATTCATATCATCCGCGAAGTTGCTGCTGAGTTCGAAAACCCAGTCATGCTGTATTCAATCGGTAAAGATTCAGCGGTCATGCTGCATCTTGCTTTAAAAGCATTCTATCCTGCCAAACTTCCATTCCCACTACTGCATGTAGACACGGGTTGGAAATTTAAAGACATGATTACTTTCCGTGACAACATGGCAAAAGAGCATGGCTTTGATTTGATCGTGCATCAAAACAAAGAAGGTAAAGACGCAGGTGTAAATCCGTTCGATTACGGTAGCTCAAAATATACTGACATTATGAAAACTCAAGGCTTAAAACAAGCGCTTGATAAATATCAGTTTGATGCGGCTTTCGGTGGTGCGCGCCGTGACGAAGAGAAATCTCGTGCCAAAGAGCGTGTTTACTCATTCCGTGATACTAAACACCGTTGGGACCCTAAAAACCAACGTCCTGAACTTTGGAATCTTTACAACGGTAAAGTGAACAAAGGCGAAAGTATTCGTGTGTTCCCATTGTCTAACTGGACTGAGTTGGATATTTGGCAATACATCTACCTTGAAAATATTAAATTGGTTCCTTTGTACTTGGCTGCTGAACGTCCAGTGGTTGAGCGTAACGGTACTCTGATCATGGTTGATGATGAGCGTATGCGTTTGAACGAAGGTGAAGTACCACAAATGAAATCGGTGCGTTTCCGTACCTTAGGTTGTTACCCACTTACAGGTGCGGTTGAATCAACTGCAACAACTTTACCGGAAATTATCCAAGAGATGCTTTTAGCCACAACATCTGAACGTCAAGGCCGTATGATCGACCATGACGAAGCAGGTTCGATGGAAAAGAAAAAGCAGGAAGGTTACTTCTAAGAATCTCATAATCTCCCCCTAACCCCCTCTTTACTAAAGAGGGGGAACTCCCGAGAAATAACGGAGCAAAGTCTCCCTTTCTTAAAGGGAGATTTAGAGGGATTAAAAAGATTCAGAAACCGATTTCAAAAGAATATGTGGAGCTTTGAGCAATGTCTCATCAATCAGATTTAATTAGCCAAGACATCTTGGCGTATTTAAAACAACACGAAAATAAAGACCTTCTACGTTTCCTCACTTGCGGTAACGTTGATGACGGTAAATCGACTTTAATCGGCCGTTTGCTTTACGATTCAAAATTGATTTATGAAGATCAATTGCAAGCCGTGACTCGTGACTCTAAAAAAGTCGGTACTACGGGTGATGCACCTGACTTGGCTTTACTTGTAGATGGTCTGCAAGCGGAACGTGAGCAGGGTATTACCATTGACGTGGCTTACCGTTATTTCTCTACTGAAAAACGTAAGTTCATCATTGCTGACACCCCGGGGCATGAGCAGTACACACGTAACATGGCAACTGGTGCGTCGACTGCCGATTTAGCGATCATCTTGATTGATGCGCGTTATGGCGTTCAAACCCAGACTCGTCGTCACTCATTTATTGCGAGTCTTTTGGGTATTCGTAATATCGTGGTTGCAGTGAACAAAATGGACTTGGTTGAATTCTCTGAAGCGCGCTTCAATGAAATTCAAGCAGAGTACAATGAGTTCGTAAACCAATTGGGCGACCGTAAACCTGCGAACATTATCTTCACGCCTATTTCTGCGTTGAATGGTGATAACGTTGTAAACAAATCGCCAAATACACCGTGGTACCAAGGTCAGACTTTAATGGAGACTTTGGAAACTGTTGAAATTTCGCATGATACGAGCAAGCACGAATTCCGTTTCCCAGTTCAATATGTCAACCGTCCGAACCTCGATTTCCGTGGCTTCTGCGGTACGATTGCACTTGGTGAAGTGAAAGTTGGCGATACCATTACTGCATTACCATCTGGTAAGTCTTCGACTGTTAAAGAAATCGTGACTTTTGACGGTAACTTAGACCATGCTGTTGCAGGTCAAGCGGTAACACTTACGCTAAATGATGAAATTGATATTTCACGTGGTAACGTTTTAGTTAAAGCAGGCGAACAGCCATTAATTTCACGTTCTGCACGTGCCTCTGTGGTATGGATGACAGATGCGCCTTTAGTGGTTGGTAAACTGTATAACGTGAAGTTTGGTACACAAACCATTCCTGCGAAAGTTGCGAAAATCAACTACCGTACCAATGTGAACACACTGGAAAAAACGGAAGTTGAACAGCTTGAATTGAATGCGATTGCAGATGTAACGATTGAGTTTGATGCGCCAGTGGTATTTGACCGTTACCAAGACAGTCGTTACACAGGTTCATTCATCTTTATTGACCGTTTAAGCAACGTGACTGTTGGTGCGGGTATGGTTGAGTCTTCAGTGGAATGGACTGCACACAACGAGCCTGTAACTGCTGAAGCGCGTGCTGCACGTTTAGGTCAAAAACCTGCTGCTGTAACTGTGACTGCTAAAGCCCTTGAAAATGCGCAAGCGATTGAAAGCTTATTGATTCAGCAAGGTGTGGTTGCAATTGCGAAAGCTGGTTTAACTGTGGAGCAAGTTGCACTAGTTCGTGAAACTGGTGTGGTTGTGATTACTGATAGTGCTGAAGGTACTGATGTGACTTATACAGTGGAGACTGCTGAAGAAGTTGCTGAGAAAATTGTTGAGTTGGTTCGTCTGTAATAGATTGATCCACTTCAAATAAAAAACCCGCCTGATGGCGGGTTTTTTATTGCTATAGATTAATTGCTGAAAAATAAAACACTTAAATTATGTGTGATGGTTCACATAAATATTTTCTCTGTAAAATGATTATATAGAGGGATTTTTATGAAAAAGTTTTTATTTTTAATAGGGTTATGTTTGGCTTTTACAGTAGAGGCTAAGCAAAATGGGCAAAGTACAGAGGTAATTAAACAGAAAATAATACAGCAGTCTATTGATAGTTATCCGGGAAATTGCCCTTGTCCTTACAATACTGCAAGTAATGGTAGTCGGTGCGGTAAGCGTAGTGCCTACAACCGTGCAGGTGGTTATGCGCCACTTTGTTATCCTGAAGATGTGAGTGATCGGATGGTGAGAGAATATAAAGGTAGAGTATAGCAAAAATAAAAAATATTAATGAGTTACAGATTTTTTGATAACATGCTAAAAAATTGATCACTAATTAATATGAAATATACAGGTAAAAGAATTACTCAGGCGGGAAATGATCTACAGAATCCATTGCTTAAAGAAAACCCGGTACTATTTAGGGCAACGATGGATGTTTTGACATATTGGCGGTATAGCCACGAAAGTTCAATGAATAGTGCGGAAGTTTTATTGAAAGAGGCGACAGTAAAATTTGATAAATCTGCATTCTTGGCAAAAAGGTTGAAGCGTAGTAATTCCATAATCAAAAAATTATCTCGTTTTGATAATATGATGCTTAAAAATATGCAGGACATTGGGGGAGTTCGTGTAGTTGTTTCTAGTTCTAAAAAATTGCAAAAAATATTGAAGCAAATTCAAAGTGATAAGAGATTTTATAACAATGAAAATAAGTTAAGGAAAAAAGATTATTTAAAAAATCCTAAGCCTGACGGTTATAGGGGTGTTCATTTAGTTGGAAAGTTTTTAAATGACGAAAAAGAAAATAGAAATATAGAATTACAACTCAGAACGCAGATGCAACATACTTGGGCAACGACATTAGAAATTGTTGATTTATTTACTAAGCAAAACCTCAAAACTAATCAAGGGCGTATGTCCTGGCAAAGATTTTTTATGTTAGTTTCAAATCAGTTAGCAATTATTGAGTCCTTACCAGGATATGGAATCAAAAATGAAAAAGATTTAATGAGGGAATATATTTTATATGTTTTTAAAGATGAAAAACTATTGCGAGAAGTTGCAGAAATTAAATACATATCAAAAAAACTACAGGTACCACAACTCCTTAATTCTTTTGCTAGATCTATCAATATTATGGACCAATCAGAACGGTTAGAAAATTGTCCAGATGGATATATATTAGTTAGATTAAATACAAATACTAAAAGTATTCAATGTGATTACTTTAAAAAGGAGGAAGCTGAAAAAGCTTCTGAGTATTACACATTATTAGAATCCACAATACAGGAAGGAAGTAATTGGATTGTTGCGTTGGTATCGAGTAATGCTGTGGATGGTATAAAGCAGGCATATCCAAACTATTTTGCGGATTCTAGGAACTTTTTAACATTTTTAGGATTCATTCATTTGATAAAAGCACAGTATGTAGAAAGAGAGCCAGTAGTTTCGTAATATTGAACTTAAAATCTCAAACCGATAAGATATATCTTAAATAATCTTAAGGTGTATCTTTGCGATGTCAAATTCAGACTTTCTCGACAGTAGCGATAGTCCAGTCAAAACCCGAAAACGCCTGTTTGAAGCAGGGCACATGAAGCTATTGGTGCTGCATCTTATCTCCCAAGCACCTAAGTTCAGCTACGATATTATTAAAGATGTCGGCGCAATCGTCGGCGGTGGCTACAGCCCAAGCACAGGGACGATTTACCCAACGCTGAATTACCTTGAAGAACAGCAATACATCCATGCAGAATTAAATGCGGAAGACCGTAAACAATACAGCGTCACGCAGTCAGGCTTAGCGCATCTAGATGCCGAAAAAGCCACAGTAGAGAAAATTCTGTGTCGTTTTGATACCCGTAAGCAGATTCATAACAACGAACAATACGTCGACATCAAACGTGCGATGGAAAACTTAAAAGCATCACTGCGCATCAAAATTCAGCACTGTGAACTAACACCTGAACAGGTCTATGCCATTGCAGAAAAAATCGATCAGGCGGCAGTCGAAATCAGCCGTATGGAGGTGACACAATGAAACAGCATCAATATGAAATCACGCTCAAACACATTGCTGATGCGCAGGGCAATCCTTCGACTTATACCGAAGCGTTGCAGTTTAATGCCTACAACCATGATGACATGTTTAAGGTGCTGGAGCATTTGACCAAAGCGCAATTGTTAGATGATGAAAAGACCAAAGCCTTTGCTGTGGGTCTGAAACTGTTTGGTGAAACCTTGTTGGAAAATAAAGACCATCCTTTATTTAAAGATTTCATGCCGCATTTCGGCCAATTTATGAAAACACTAAAACAAACCGTAAAAGCCCAGAACGCAGCCCAAGACGAATAATAGGTATTTACAGATGAATCAACTCCCAAAATTTCATCCCAAACACATGACTTGGCTGATGCCTCTAATTCTGTCCGGCATTATGAGCGGTTCAATTTCCTGCTTTAATATGCTGATGAATAAAGGCTTAGTTGAAGGCTTTCTTGGTATTTGGCTGCGCGCTTGGGGTATGTCATGGATGGTGGCGTTCCCGCTCATTTTGATCGTGTTGCCATTGGTGCGTAATACTTTAATGAAGTTTGTACGCCTGCCGAATGAGTCTGCATCCAAATAAAAGGTACATCCGTTTAGTCATGAGTTGAATGTGACTGCATAGCATCTTGAATGATGGCTGTTAATTCAGTCAGCGATTTAACTCCTGCAATACGTTGAATGACTTGCCCGCGATAAAATACTAAGGTTGAAGGTAGTCCATAAACGTTATAGCGCAAGGTTAGTATCGGTGAGGAATCAATATTTACCTTGCCAAATTTGAGCTGTGCATGCTGTGCGGACATTTGACTTGCGCACTGCTCAAATACAGGGAAGTTCTGCACACAGGGCGCGCACCAGTCTGCATAGAAACGAATCACGGCAAAACCATCGAACCATTCATAGTCGCTGGCGTTATCTTCGTTATATTCAACAACCTGAACCATGTGCTGCCTATTATTAATTTGCTAAATAGTCAGCCAATTATACATAAGTCCATTGTTATTCAATCTGTATGCTTTCTATGTTCAAATAGTGCAGAGATAGATGAATAGTCAATAATTGAAAAGGAAAAACAATGTCACAGCAAAGCATGCAGCAGGTCATTATTACTGAGCCGGGCGGTGTAGATAAACTGGCCTATGAAAGTGTTGCCATCCCAGAAGCGAAAGCAGATGAAGTGTTGGTTAAAGTGCATGCCTTTGGCATTAACCGCCCAGACATTTTACAACGCCAAGGTTTATACCCAATGCCGAAAGGCGTAACGTCAGTACCAGGTTTGGAAGTGGCAGGTGAAGTGGTTGCTGTCGGTGCAGAGGTCACTTTGTTTAAAGTGGGTGATAAAGTCTGCGGTCTGACCAATGGCGGCGGTTATGCAGAATATTGCGTGGTGCCTGAAAGCCAAACCATTCGTATTCCTGAAGGTGTAAGCTTTACTCAAGCAGCAGCCATTCCTGAAACCTTCTTTACCGTTTGGGCGAATGTATTCCAAATGGGTCAAGCCAAAGCAGGTGAAACGGTGCTGATTCATGGTGGAACCAGTGGTATTGGTACGACTGCATTGATGTTGTGTAATGCGCTTGGGATGAAAACCTTTGCTACAGTCGGTTCTGATGAGAAAGTTAAAGCAATTTCAGATTTAACTACAGCGATTAACTATAAAACGCAAGATTTCGAACATGTGATTAATGAACTTACAGACAATCATGGTGTAGATGTCATTCTAGATATCGTGGGTGCACCGTATTTAGCACAGAACTTAAATCTATTACGTCGTGATGGTCGTTTGGTTTATATCGCATTCTTAGGGGGTGCAAAAGCCAAAGAGGTGAAACTGGGTCAAATCATGATGAAGCGTTTGACGATTACAGGCTCAACCATGCGTGCGCGTAATACTGAAGAAAAGGCAGAGATTGCCAAAGGCATTCAGGAAAATGTTGTTCCGTTATGGTCTAAAGGTGAATGCCTGCCAATGATTTACAAAACATTTAAGTTTGATCAAATTCAAGAAGCACATGCAGCCATGGATACAGGCGAGCATGTGGGTAAGATTGTGGTTGAAGTGATCTAAAGGATTATTTTTAAAACGCGATGTATTTGCAGGGTGTTTTAAAATAATTAAAGAGGGCAATGTCCCTCTTTTTTATTGTATTCCTATCTGATTTGACGCAGTAACATCAAAAGCACAATTTGATTCAAATAAAAGAATGATACGAGGTAAGGTCATCCGCAAGTGTATGAGACAGGGTTGTTTTTAATCAAAAATGTTTTTGCAATACTTTGAATAAGTAGACGCTAGTGAACGAGTTTTGCGGATGACAATGGTTTTGGGTACTTTTGCCGAAACAAAAGTACCTCCAGCCGAAGGCTAATCCCTTTATTCAATCCCTAGATGTAAGACTCTGTCGAGTAGATTTAAATATCGGTAAATAATGTGAAATTACTTTTACGTGCGTAACATCTGTTGCTAAATTTTAGGCATAAAAAAACCAGCTTATCGCTGGGTTCTTTATTACACCATCTTCAGTAGTAGAAGAATGGTGCCCGAGGCCAGACTCGAACTGGCACGCTTTGTGGGCGGGGGATTTTAAATCCCCTGTGTCTACCGATTTCACCACTCGGGCTTAACAAGATTGGAGGCGGAGGTCGGAATCGAACCGGCGTACACGGAGTTGCAGTCCGCTGCATGACCACTCTGCCACCCCGCCATGTCTTGTTGATGCGTATATTAGCAAGCTCTGAAAAAAAAACAATAGCAGATTCATCTGTATGAGCATAAAAGCAGCATACAAGGTAAAAAATTTAAAATAATCATGTATTATGTGCAAAATTGATTCATATCATCACTTGGAGAAGTGCCGTGGCATTAGTTTTAGATGGTCGTGCATTGGCGAAGAAAATTGAAGCTGACTTGTTGACTCGCGTAGAAGCGCTAAAAGAGAAAACTGGTCGTACCCCAATTCTTGCGACTATTTTGGTAGGTGACGATGGTGCATCTGCAACTTATGTACGTATGAAAGGGAATGCTTGCCGCCGTGTTGGTATGGATTCATTAAAAGTTGAGCTTCCTAAAGAAACCACAACTGAGCAATTGCTTGCTGAAATTGAAAAATTAAATGCAAACCCAGATGTTCACGGTATTTTGTTACAACACCCCGTACCTGATCAAATTGATGAGCGTGCATGTTTCGATGCGATCTCTCTTGAAAAAGACGTAGATGGCGTGACCTGCTTAGGTTTCGGCCGTATGGCAATGGGTGAAGCAGCATATGGTTCTGCGACTCCTGCAGGCATCATGACCATTTTAAAAGAAAACAACATTGAAATCGCAGGGAAACATGCGGTTGTTGTGGGTCGTTCTGCAATTTTGGGTAAACCAATGTCTGCGATGCTACTTGAAGCGAATGCAACAGTGACCACTTGCCACTCACGTACTCAAAACTTAGCTGACTTTGTTAAGCAAGCTGACATTATTGTGGGTGCGGTAGGTAAAGCTGAATTGATTCAAAAAGATTGGATCAAACCAGGTGCAGTGGTTGTTGACGCTGGCTTCCATCCACGTGATGGCGGCGGTGTAGGTGATATCCAATTGGTGGGTATTGAAGAAGTTGCTTCTGCTTATACACCTGTTCCGGGTGGTGTAGGTCCTATGACCATTACAACGTTGATTCGTCAAACTGTTGAAGCTGCTGAAAAAGCGTTGGGTTAATCTTTTAATTAAAAGATATTTATGTCACAACGGAGTCTTACCGTTATGACTTTTAAATGTAAGAAGACCGTATGTTACTTTTGTTTCGGCAAAAGTAACCAAAACCATTTGTCATCTGCTGAACTCGACATAATCAGTTTTTTGATTAATGGTGTCGCAGAAAAAGTGTTCATTCGATTGAGGTCTGTCTCGCACAGCAGCAGATGACGATGTCGCGTATCTGATACGTTTATAAATTCAAATAAAATCATCCCCAAGGCTTAATATGAGCTGTACTTTCCAATTTCCTAAAGCCCCTGAACATTTACTTAAAGCACTTCATGAAGTCATTCCGCATTGTGAATTACATGCACAACCGTTGCCTGAAACCCCGATTTCTCTATGGTTGATTCCACCGGTATTTCCAACCGATAAATTGGATGATGAAGTCATTCGCCGTATATGGAATGACACGCCGTATTGGATCTTTTGTTGGGCTTCAGGGCTTGCAATGGCGCAGTGGTTGTTGGCAGAGCCGCATCATGTCAAAGATAAAGTCGTGTTGGACTTTGGTGCAGGTTCAGGCGTGGTGGCGATTGCCGCGAAAATGGCAGGGGCGAAACGCGTGATCTGCTGTGACATCGACCAAGTGAGCCTAGATGCATGCCGTGCCAATGCAGAGCTAAACAATGTTGAACTCGAATATTTAGATGATCTGTATAAAGCGGAGCAAGTCGATATTTTATTGGCTGCCGATGTGCTGTATGACCAATGCAATCGTTTCTTTTTGGATGAGTTTTTAAAGTTTGCTCCTGAAGTGTGGGTGGCAGACAGTCGTGTGAAAAACTTTAGTCATCCTAAATATGAAAAACTCGATGAACGAAGCGCGACAACATGGCCTGATTTGGATGAATCACCTGAGTTTCGTAATGTGAGTTTTTATAAAACCCTATAAATATTAAACCCATAAAAAATAAGACGCTTTAAGCGTCTTATTTTTATCTTTTGAACAGCAAATTTGATTAAGAACAGGTATAGCGAACCACACGTAAGGTGGCAGGGCGAGCATCGAGTGCATCACGCGCGCCTAAGTTTTCAGAGTTACGTAGATCAGGAGTATTTGATAGACCGAAGTTCGCACGTGTATTACCAATTTGACGGCCGTACTGGGTATTTTCCAAAGCAGGATTTGCAATTTCGTTCACGCTTAAGATTTGTAATTTATAGGTCTTTTGCGTATTTAATACTTTTTGGCAAGCACGTTGTAATTTATTGGCATCCAGTTGTTGGTTTTGGCGACCCGCTAAAGTATATGCAAGTGTTGCGCTATCTGCAGATTTGGACTCTATTTGAAAGCCCGTTTGACCATTAAAAGCACGTGGAGTGCTTTGGCAAGCAGCCATCGACATTGCAACAATACCCAAACTTAAAACTTTGTAAATATTTTTCATCATTCATTCGCCGTGTGTATTTGTATGTTCAGTATGCCATAGTCCGTCTGTCGACTCGATGGCGAAAACCAAGAAAGCCAAAGAAGTTTGATTAAATCTTTGATGCAGCCGAAACGATGAGTAGATGGAAATGGAGATAAAAAAAGCTCATCAAAATAGGCTTTGATGAGCTTAAGTGGAATAGCAGGGCTGAGCGAATTAATCGTCAGTGATCATGCTATGTTTTTTCGTATCTTTCATGAAGACATAGGTAATTAAAGATAAACCAATCATGAATGTAATGTAGTAGAAGAAGTAGTTTTCATGGCCTGCATTTTTGAAGCTCAAAGCTACAAGTTCTGCGGTACCACCAAAGAGTGTATTTGCAATGGCATAAGGCAATGCAACACCTAGGGCACGGATGTGTGCAGGGAACAACTCTGCTTTTACTACGGCATTAATCGCAGTATAACCAGTGACAATCACCATACCGCTCATGCAAAGCATAAATGCTGTGGTTGGGCTGGTAGTTGAACCGATACCATTGAAAATAGGAATGGTAAACAGCACACCAAGCACACCAAAGGCGATCATAATTGGCTTACGACCAATTTTGTCTGAAAGCGCACCGACAGCAGGTTGTAAAAGCATGAAGATGAAAATTGCAGCAGTGGTAATTTCAGTTGCTGTGGTTTTTTCAAAGCCAGACGTGTTGACCAAATATTTTTGTAAATATGTGGTAAAAGTGTTGAACGCTAAAGTACCACCGGCAGTCAACATGATCACAGTGAAGGCTTGTTTAGGGTATTTGGTAAATAACGCTAAAGCACCTGATTTTGGACCACCATTTTTAGCTTGTTCTTGAGCTTCTTTAGAGGATTGAGTTTCAACTAAACCGCGACGAATCCAGAACACCACAATAGCGAGTAATGCACCGATGAAGAACGGAACACGCCAGCCCCATTCAGTTAAAGCTTGTTCTGAGAAATTGCGTTGTAAGATAATTAAAACGCAAAGTGCCAATAGCTGACCTGAAATCAGTGTGACATATTGGAAACTTGAGAAGAAGCCACGATGGTTTTTACCTGCCATTTCAGTCAAATAGGTGGCACTAGAACCATATTCACCACCAACACTTAAGCCTTGGAGTAAACGCGCTAAAAGTAGAATAGCGGGTGCGAGCATGCCTACAGAATCATAGGTTGGTGCACATGCGATCATCAGTGAGCCGACACACATCAACGATACAGACAGCGTTAAACCTGCTTTACGACCTTTACGGTCCGCATAAATACCCATGACCCATGCGCCGATTGGACGCATTAAGAAACCGAGTGCAAAGACTGCAGCTGCTTGTAAGAGTTTTACAGTATTGTCACCGTCAGGGAAAAATTGCGGTGCAAAGTAAAGGGTAAAGGCAGCGTAGACATACCAGTCGTACCATTCAACGAGGTTGCCGGCAGATCCGCCGAGGATAGATTTGACACGAGTTTTTCTATCCAATTGTTCAGGAACAACTGGCTCAGATGAGTTTGACACATCATTCTCCAAGGAATGAATGCAAAACATATCCATTTAAACTCTTTGGGAAAAGTTTAAATCAATATATTTTGTCGAAATGGGAGATGGAACTATATTTATTTAATTTATACTCCTGTTGTCGCAGAAAATCATGCGACTTTAGTCTATAAAATGCGATTTTTTTGATCAGATAGATTTTTCACGACTAAATGAAAACAACAAAGCCTCATCGATTGAGGCTTTGATTGGAAAAACATGCTGTTTTTGATCAGCTTGATCAATAAGTCATCATCAAATGAACCTGATCAATGCTCCTGAATTTTGGAATGGTGTTTGGTGTCTTTCATAAAGACGTAGACCAATAATGAAATAAAAATCATGATGGTTACATAGATGAAGAACCATGTCTCATAGCCAGCTTCTTTGAAACTTAGGGCAAAAAATTCTGCAGTACCACCAAAGATGGTATCTGTAAGTGCATAAACGGGGTACATCAAAACTGAAGGCTTCTGCAGCTGAACATGCAATATATAAAAGCTTGAAATAAAATTTTAAAAAAGATTAGGTTGAAAAAAAATACAAATCAACTGCTTGTAATTATGTTTGCTTTGAATATAGGTTCTGACTTTAAAATGATTGATTTCATGCTTGAGCCAGCAAGCTTTTAAACGTACATTTAAAATATAACTTCTCATTTATTGAAGGATATAAAAAACTCAGCGTACAGATATCTTGATCAAAATAGGTACTTGATCCAAAAAGCATGATCAATGAGAAAAATAATAAAGCAAAGAAAACGAAGCATTGTTGAATAAAAAGACATAGCGGGAGGGAGCGATGAATACACAACAACAATCAATATATGACATGGTGGTCATTGGTGGTGGAATAAATGGTGTTGGTATTGCCTGTGATGCAGCGGGGCGGGGTTTAAGTGTTTTGCTCTGTGAAAAAGACGATCTCGCGAGCCACACTTCATCTGCAAGTAGCAAATTAATTCATGGTGGTCTGCGCTATTTAGAACATAAAGAATTTCGTTTGGTACGTGAAGCACTCGCAGAACGCGAAGTTCTCCTTAAAAAAGCCCCTCATATTATTCGACCGATGCGTTTTATCATGCCACATGAACCGCACTTACGTCCGGCTTGGCTGATTCGTACTGGATTATTCTTTTATGATTATTTGGGTAAACGTGAACAGCTTGCAGGTTCAAATGGAATTGAATTTGATGTGGAAGCTAGTCCTTTAGCATCCAAATTTACCCGAGGGTTCGAATATTCCGATTGTGCAGTAGATGACGCACGCTTAGTTGTACTCAATGCAATACAAGCACGAGAACATGGTGCACAGATTCTGACTCGAACAGAATGTTTAAATGCATATAGTAAAGGTGGAATTTGGCAGGTATGTCTAAAAAATGCCAAGGGATTGCAAAATGTGCAGGCTAAAGTCTTGGTGAATGCGGCAGGTCCTTGGGTCGCTGAATTTATAAAACAGGGGTTAAAGCAAGAGTCACCTTATGGTATACGGCTGATACAGGGTAGTCATATCATTGTTCCAAAACTTTTTGAGGGTGATAAAGCTTTTATTATGCAAAATGATGATCATCGCATTGTCTTTGCGATCCCTTATTTAGAACAATATACCTTGATCGGCACGACAGATCGTGAATATCACTCAGACCCAAATCGAGTAAAGATAAGCCAGGAAGAAATCGATTACTTGCTTGATGTGTCAAATGATCACTTTAAAACTCAATTGACGCAAACGGACATCATTTCAACTTATTCAGGTGTGCGTCCGCTGTGTGATGATGAGTCAGATAATCCAGCCGCAGTCACGCGAGATTACACCTTGGCACTGACCGATGTAGAAGGGGCTGCATTACTTTCAATCTTTGGTGGCAAACTTACCACTTACCGAAAATTAGCAGAAGCGGCATTAGATCAGCTTAAAACGGTTTTTCATCATCGATCCAAACCGTGGACTGCTGATGCAACATTGCCCGGTGCGGAAAATTTAGAATCGGTAGAGCAGTTGATAGTTGAAATCCAACAAAAAGTGCGAGGGGTTTCGAGCAACCTGGCCAGTCGTTGGGCGCATGCTTATGGAACACGTGTCTGGATTTTGCTGAATCATTTAACTTCGATTGATGAATTGGGGCAAAACTTTGGACATGGCTTGTATGCTCAAGAAGTGGATTATTTAGTTGAGCAGGAATGGGTGAGAAGCTCTGAAGATATTTTGCAAAGACGCACAAACTTATATTTGCAATTCAGTGCATCTGAAGTTGATGTTTTGGACGAGTACTTAATGGCAATACGTATAAAGCAAAAAGCTCAAGATGTGGCTTAGTTGATATAAAAAAGACCGCGCAAGGCGGTCTTTTAAATCTTTCTTAATCCCTCTTTTAAAGGAGGGAAATTAAAGGCCGATTAAGCAGATTTTTTTACAGCTTCTAAAAGCTCCTCTTGACGTACTTTAAGTGCTTTTGGTAAGCGATCACCAAGTTTGTTGAACAATTCAGTGTGGCTTTCAAGTTCTTTGATCCATTGATCTTTATCTTGAGAAGTTACAAGCTCGAATTGCTCTTTAGTGAAGTCTGAACCAGTCCAGTTCAATTGTTCGTATGTTGGAACAAGGCCGATAGGTGTTTCAACAGCGTCTGCACGACCTTCACAACGGTCAATGATCCACTCAAGAACACGCATGTTTTGACCGAAACCAGGCCATACAAAGTTACCTTCAGCATCACGACGGAACCAGTTCACGTTGTAGATACCAGGAAGTTTATTGCCAGCAGCTTTAGCTTTAGCAGCAACTTCTTCACCAAGTTCTAACCAGTGAGAGAAGTAGTCAGCCATGTTGTAACCCGCAAATGGAAGCATTGCGAATGGGTCACGACGAACGATACCTTGTTGACCAACAGCAGCAGCAGTTGTTTCAGAGCCCATAGTTGCAGCTTTGTAAACACCGTCAACCCAGTCAAATGCTTCTGAAATTAGAGGCACTGTGTCTGCACGACGACCACCGAAGATGAACGCAGAAATTGGAACACCTGCTGGATTTTCCCAGTCGGCATCAATAGAAGGACATTGACCAGCTGAAACAGTGAAACGAGCATTTGGATGAGCTGCTTTTTCTTCGCCGGTGTGTGGTTGACCTTTCCAGTTAGTCAAGTTAGCAGGCGCTTCTTTAGTCAGACCTTCCCACCATACTTCACCTTCGTCAGTTACAGCAACGTTGGTATAGATTACGTCTTTATGAAGAGTCGCCATACAGTTTGGGTTAGTCTTGGTATTTGTACCAGGTGCTACACCGAAGAAACCAGCTTCAGGGTTGATTGCATATAAACGACCATCTTCACCTGGTTTGATCCAAGCAATATCGTCACCTACAGTTTCAATTTTCCAACCTTCGTAACCCGCTGGTGGAATCAACATCGCGAAGTTTGTTTTACCACACGCAGAAGGGAATGCAGCTGCGATGTAGTGTTTTTCGCCTTGTGGGTTTGTCACGCCAAGGATGAGCATGTGTTCAGCTAACCAACCTTGTTGACGACCCATAGAAGATGCAATACGTAAAGCTAGGCATTTTTTACCCAACAATGCGTTACCGCCGTAACCAGAACCGTAAGACCAGATTTCACGAGTTTCTGGGTAATGAACGATGTATTTTTCAGGGTTGCAAGGCCAAGCAACGTCTTTTTGACCTTCTTCAAGCGGAGCACCAACAGTGTGTACGCAAGGAATGAAGTCACCGTCAGTACCAAGTACGTCATAAACAGCTTTACCCATACGAGCCATTTTAGACATGCTTACAGCAACGTAAGGAGAATCAGTAAGTTCGATACCGATGTGAGCAATATGAGAACCTAAAGGACCCATAGAGAAAGGAACAACGTACAAAGTACGGCCTTTCATTGAACCGTCAAATAAACCATTCAGACGAGCACGCATTTCAGCTGGAGCTTCCCAGTTGTTTGTTGCGCCTGCATCTTCTTGTTTTTCAGAACAGATGTAAGTACGACCTTCAACACGAGCAACGTCAGAAGGATCAGAATTAGCAAGGTAAGAACCAGGATGTTTTTCTTGGTTAAGTTCTTGCATAGTGCCGTTAGCGATCATCAAGTCGATATAACGTTGATATTCTTCTGCGCTACCGTCACACCATTCGATTTTTGCTGGTTTGGTTAATTTGGCAATTTCTTCCACCCAAGCAATGAGCTTAGGGTGACGAACGAATTCTGGTGCGTTCACTTGGGTCATGGTGAGGCCTATCTCAAAAATGTACTAACCGTACAAAGTATAATCTGCATTATGGGATACATCATGCAGATAAAAGATGAAAAAAAGTGGCTGTATTAAAGCATAAAATCATAAAAAAAATAAGACTAAAGAAGTGGTAGATTTTTTTTGGTAGTTAATGCTATTTAAGTTAAATATAAATAAAATACAATAACTTACTATATTTTATGGCGAATTTTAACTTTATTTATTAATGTGATGGACAATATTTTATATAGTTATTTTTAATAAAAACAAAAAGTTGCATGTATTTGATATTTGAGAATTATTATTGTTTAAATAAATGGTGGTAATTCGATTTTTACATAAAGGCGCTATTATTTGCTGTTAAATTCGACAAAATACAAAACTAAGCGGCCAAGATGTATAAAAAGTGATTAAACAAGCCAAGCCTTTATCTATTATCTATAATAAAAAATCAGGATTTCATGCTGCAAACAAAGATGAAGTCTATGAGGAACTTGTGCGGATATTATCCGATCATGATTTCGAAATACAGTCATTTGAGCTTGGGCAAGAAGCCAGTTTTGATACTTTAATGAGCAAGGTGTTTGCACGCCACCAAGACCCCGATAATTTGGGCGTTGTCGTTGCGGCAGGCGGGGACGGAACCTTAAATGCAGTTGCTCACCGTTTGATGCATACCGATATTCCTATGGGGGTCTTACCTTTGGGCACATTTAATTATGTGGCGCGCGTACTCAATATTCCTCTCGATTTAATTCAAGCGGCACAGGTGATTGCGACAGGCAATAATCGACAGGTGCATGTGGCGCAAATCAACGAACATATCTATTTAAACAATGCCAGTTTGGGCTTGTATCCTTTATTTATACAAAAAAGAGAATTTTATAATCAAAAGTTTGGTCGTTTCCCATTACATGCTTATACCTCGGGTTTGGATGTACTGATTCGAGATCGTAAAGAGCTGAAATTGGAAATTGAAGTTGATCATCATATTTATCCAGTCAAAACGCCTTTGATCTTTTTTGGTAATAACCAATTGCAATTGGCCGATTTAAATTTGCAAATTGCTAAAGATGCAGCAGCAGGTAAAGTTGCAGGTGTGGTGGTCGCAAAAAGTGATAAGAAAACTTTATTTAAAATTTTATGGCAGTTGATCCGTGGCAATATCGACAATGCGCCAGATGTGTATAGTTTTGCCGCTAATGAAGTCACGATACATACTCAACGAAAAAAAATGACCGTTGCTGTGGATGGTGAGATTGTAGAAATGAAACCGCCGCTTAAAATTCGAGTGCAAAAACAAGCCTTAAAGATACGGGTGCCACATGATACTGCATCTGTCTGATCTGCATTTTGGCACTGAAAAGCCAGAGTGTATGCGCGCGATTCAGCAATTTTGTCGTGAAAATCGTATCGAAGCCGTGGTTGCCAGTGGAGACTTAACCCAACGTGCGCGCTATCGTCAGTTTTATGCATGTAAGCAATTTTTAGAAAGCTTAAAGCTGCCTTATATCGTTGTGCCAGGGAATCATGATATTCCGCTGTATCATTTATGGAACCGTGTTTTTAGTCCTTTTGCACGTTATCAACTATTTTTTGGTGCCATGGAAAATGTACTGGAAACCGAGCATTTCTACTTAATTGGGATCAATAGTATTCGTCGTCGTTACCATACGCGAGGGCATGTGTCGCTCGAGCAAATACATTATGTCGAGGAGTTACTTAAACATGCGCCGCCCAATAAAGTGAAATTAATCATAGCGCATCAACCTTTTTATACGCCGCCCAATGACCCGCATGGTGTGAAAGATTGTCCTGTTCAAGGGCGTTTGGCGCTCGAACAGTGGAGTCAACACGGTTTGAATGGTTTATTGCATGGACATTTACATGTTCCAGCCAGCTATGACCTCAATCAAATTTATGCTTTAGGCGTTGATCATCCCGTTTGGGATATTCATGCAGGCACAGCGACGTCATATCGCCTACATGAGAACCTTGCCAACAGTTTTAATGTCATTGATGAGCAGATGAATGTGCAGCATTATTTTTATCATTCAAAGTTAAAAATATTTGAAGAAAATCTCAGCACTCATGTTTTAGATGAGCTTTAACCATTTAAATTTAAATTTTGAAGAAAAAAAATACAAAAAGATGAAAAAATTTAGAATTTGCCCTTGAAGCGTTTTATTCCATCCCCACAAAAGTGTCATATCAAAATTTTGTCGATGACCTAGGAAATAAGAAGTCATCTTCACATCGTTATCAATGACATTTTAAATGTCTATGGAGTTAGAAATGAGCAAGATTCGTCCTTTACATGACAACGTCGTTATCCGCCGTGTTGAGAAAGAAACTAAAACTGCTGGCGGTTTAATCTTGAGTACTTCTGCTGCTGAACAACCAGCTCAAGGTGAAATCATTGCTGTAGGTAACGGCAAAGTAACTGACAACGGTGTTCGTGCGTTAGACGTTAAAGTTGGTGACAACGTGCTTTTCGGTGCTTATGCAGGTACTAAAGTAAAAGTTGACGGCGAAGAGCTTCTTGTAATGAAAGAGTCTGACATTTTAGCTGTACTTGAAGGCTAATCTCAGAACTTTCGAACCAAATTCGATTTGAAAAATATATTAAAAATTTTGGAGTAAACCATGTCAGCTAAAGACGTAAAATTTGGTGATTCAGCGCGTTCAAAAATGATCGCGGGTGTAAATGTACTTGCAGATGCTGTAAAAGTGACTTTAGGTCCTAAAGGCCGTAACGTTGTCATCGACCGTTCTTTCGGTGCGCCGCACATCACTAAAGATGGTGTTTCTGTTGCTAAAGAAATCACGTTAAAAGACAAGTTTGAAAACATGGGCGCTCAGCTAGTTCGTGAAGTGTCTTCAAAAACCAACGACATCGCGGGTGACGGTACAACAACTGCAACTGTTCTTGCACAAGCAATCCTTAATGAAGGGATTAAATCAGTAACTGCGGGTATGAACCCAATGGATCTTAAACGCGGTATCGATATCGCGGTTAAAGCTGTAGTTGCTGAAATTAAAGCGACTGCAAAACCTGCATCTGACTCTAAAGCGATTGAACAAGTAGGTTCTATTTCTGCGAACTCTGACACCACTGTTGGTAAACTTATTGCTCAAGCAATGGAAAAAGTCGGTAAAGAGGGTGTAATTACAGTTGAAGAGGGTTCAGGCTTTGAAGATTCTCTAGATGTTGTAGAGGGTATGCAGTTTGACCGTGGTTACATCAGCCCGTACTTTGCAAACAAGCAAGATACACTAACAGCTGAACTTGAAAACCCATACATTCTTCTTGTTGATAAAAAAATCAGCAACATCCGCGAATTAATTGCTGTACTTGAAGCTGTTGCTAAAACAGGTAAACCGCTTCTTATCATTGCTGAAGATGTTGAAGGTGAAGCACTTGCAACTCTTGTTGTAAACAACATGCGTGGCATTATCAAAGTTTGTGCTGTTAAAGCACCTGGTTTTGGTGATCGTCGTAAAGCGATGCTTCAAGACATCGCGATTTTAACTGGCGCGACTGTAGTTTCTGAAGAAGTAGGCATGTCACTTGAACAAGCGTCTCTTCAAGATTTAGGTACAGCTCATAAAGTGACTGTTTCTAAAGAAAACACAGTAATTGTTGATGGTGCAGGTGTTGCAGAGCAAATTGCTGAACGTGTAACTCAAATTCGTGCGCAAATTGAAGAATCTACTTCAGAATACGACAAAGAAAAACTTCAAGAACGCGTTGCTAAATTGGCAGGCGGTGTTGCTGTAATCAAAATCGGCGCTGCAACTGAAGTTGAAATGAAAGAGAAGAAAGATCGCGTTGACGATGCACTTCATGCAACTCGTGCTGCAGTTGAAGAAGGTGTTGTAGCAGGTGGTGGTGTTGCACTTGTACGTGCTGCAAAAGCACTTGAAGGTGTGTCTGGTGCTAACGATGACCAAAATGTTGGTATCAACATTTTACGTCGTGCAATTGAAGCACCGCTTCGTCAAATCGTTGCAAACTCTGGTGATGAGCCATCAGTTGTAATCAATGCTGTGAAAAACGGTGAAGGTAACTTCGGTTATAACGCTGCGACTTCAGAGTATGGCGATATGTTAGAAATGGGTATTCTTGACCCAGCTAAAGTAACACGTTCTGCGCTTGAGCATGCTGCATCTGTTGCGGGCTTAATGCTTACAACTGAATGTATGATTACTGAAATCCCAGAAGATAAACCTGCTATGCCTGATATGGGCGGTATGGGTGGCATGGGCGGTATGATGTAATTCATACTGATCATCCGATCTAAAAAATCCCCGCTACTTGCGGGGATTTTTTTATAACAATCCTACTTAGAGTAAAACACTAATCAAGCTTTTTGGTGAGTTTAAGATTTACTTCAGGCATTTCTAGTTTTTCACCTTTATCACCACGAAGCTCAATAAAGTTTTCACCTACAAAATAAATTCGATTGTCGCCTTGGGCATCAAGTTGAATCATCCCAGGTTGATCTGGCAAAAACTTAAAACTGCCTTTCACTTTATTTTCAGTGTTCGCAGCTTTACCTAAAAACTCTTGGCTAAGCTCGTAGCTTTTATCGAGTTTGAGTTCAAGCTCAGTTTCAATCCCTTTGCAATCATGGCAAGGCAGAATCCCTTTATATTCACCTGCCCAATCAAGTGCATTTTCGGTGTTATCACCTGTGGCAATCGGACTTTCTGAGGCTGCGTCTGTATTGGCAATGACATTATTATCTGGTGGTGTCGCAGTTTCAGATTCATTGCTGGTTTTTGAACATGCCGTTAAGGTTGCACTGACCATACAGAGAGCGAGCATTAGTTTTTTCATGAGATTTATACACCGTACGTACCCAATATAATGCTAAGCGTGACTATTATTGCGCAAGAAAAATAGCCTATTCCTGTTAACAATTGTGTGTTTGGTTAATGGGTCAAAACTGAAATTTGTTTTTTAATAATTCGTAAATGAAAAAATATTGGTGACTTACCTAAAAGTGAACGCTAAAGGACATTTATATATTAATTGGTGAATAACTGAACAATATAGGCTTTTATAATTATTTTGCGTTGTTAAACTCTGCGGCATAGAAAAAACTGTCGGTGCAAATTGTGTTTGAAAAAACAGCGGAAAAAAGTCTGAACTTAATGGGGTGGCAAATTGATAACCATTGGGATTTAAATATCGACCAATGTGTCATGATTGCAGCGCCACATACCAGTAATTGGGATGCACTTTATGCACGCCTTGCCCTGAAAGCTTTAGGGGTAAATGTTCGTATCACGATTAAAGACAGTTATATGAAATTCCCGTTTGGGCCTTTTGTACGTGCAATGGGCGGAATTGGTATTAATCGTCGTCCAAAACAAGATGGTGAAGCACGTCAAAGTATGGTTGAGCTGATGGCTAACTTATTTAAGCATCATCCGAAATTAGTCATGTTGGTAACGCCTGAAGGGACGCGCGCTAAACAAGAGAAGTGGAAAACCGGTTTTTATCATGTTGCCATGCAAGCAGGTGTGCCGATTGCTTTAGCCTATATGGACTATGCGCAGAAAAAAACGGGTGTGGGTAAAATTGTTTATCCTACAGGCGATTATGAAAAAGATATGGCTGAAATCATGGATTTTTACGCGCAAATTCATGCCAAATTTCCTGAAAAATTCAGTGTCGATACACGCTATCACTAATTTAACAATCCAAAAAAAAGGACAGCATCGGCTGTCCTTTTTTATGTTTAGATTCTTCTATTTAGATTCTTCTGTTTAGATTTTTATATTGAAATTAATCATTAAAATCGGGATGGATACCGCCCAGATTTTGACATGCCGCCTTATAAATTATGTATTGCTGATCAACTACATCGATGAGCGGGATACGAAATAATTTTTCGCCTTCTTTATAGCTGTCGATATATGACACGACCTTTTGTTTACTTGATGCCAGTTTTTCTTCATGAAAACTTGTAATCGAGCTATGAGTCATATGTGAACTTTCAATATTATTGCATTGAAAATGTGAGAGTAGTTTTTCAGCTTTTTTAATTTCGCTGGACGTGCCAAACATACAGCCGCTAAGCAGAGTTACACCTGCAAGCAGGATGAACTTTTTCATGGTTTTATTTTAAGCAAAATTATGAGGTGCAATATTCTATTAATTTTCGTCAGAAAAATTAATTACTTTTTTACCATTTGGCTAATTTTTATTTAAATGTGAACTGTGTCATTGTTACAAGATGTGAATATCTAACTGAGAAGGGGTTTTTCTAGAATGATTTGGACAAATATCTTTAGGTTTTGAGTCATCAGCTTAAGATACTCATCGTTACCAAAAAGCAGCCTGAAGAAAATAATAGCCCTAACACGATATGCTTAAATTGGCGTTCTGAAATGCGATAAAAAAGTTTGGCACCAAAAATCACTGGAAAAGCCATAATTACCAACAGCACGGCTAAATAGGGCAGATGTTCACGATGGATGATCCCTTGTAGCAGATAGCTGATGAGTGTAACGAGCTGAATGGCTAAATTGAAATGTCGCAAAATATAGCGTTGTTCTGCTTTGGGTGTATTTTTCAGCATGAGCCATGCAGAGGGTAATGCACCACAAAAGCCTCCAAGACCACCCAAGATTCCAGCAATATATCCAATACTAGAATCCGCCCATTTCCCTGATTTTTGGATGAATGAAAATTTAGGATTAAAAAATAAAATTGGGCACCAAAACATTAAAAAAGCGCCCAAAACCAATTTAAATGTATCTGGATTAATGCTGTCTAATAAATACGTACCGAGCGGTACACCTAAAATTCCTGCAATTAAATAGGGATAAATGATTTTTTTATTGATCGGAATGCTTTTACGTTCTGATGATAATGAAATGAAGTGGCTATAAACTGAAGCGCAGACCACCAAGGGTGCGGCTATTTGAGGGGGGAGTATCCAAACCCAAAATGACATTGCGATAAGGGCGAATGCAAACCCTGTTAATCCTTGTATGAATCCCGCAAAGATGGCACCAAGAATAAAAATCAGCCAAGTCATTAAATTACAGCTTTGAAATACGTGGCGCTATTGTAGTGAATTTTTCTATATAAATGTGGCTGACTGAGTAAATGTAGCAAAATTGGACATCAAATCATGAATAGAACATGAATATTTAAATACAGCAGATGTACACAGACTTCCAATTAAATTCATTTCGATAAGTGAAAATGCTCTTCATCAAAGAGGTGAAAATGCTCTTCATCAAAGAGGAGTGCTACACATGCTTAAACAAGTTGCTTTGCTATCTGTGGTTGCAGTTACATTTACAGGGTGTGTCGTGGCGCCATTTGATGATGGCCGATACCATTCGAATCAATATGGCTATGCAAATCAATATGGTTATTCAGGTCAATATGGTGGTTCATACGGACAGCGTTATGACCGCTCGTATGGTCGAGTGAATAGCCCGCAACATCGACCAAACTCACCACGACCGAATTCGAATAGCCGTCCAGACGATACTCATAAACCGAATGTGCATAAACCGAATGTACAGAAACCTTCATCTCAGCATCCGTCAAATGTGCATCGTCCAAGCGCAAAGCCTCAGACGCCAGCTAAACCCAATACAAGTAAGCCCCAGCAGCAAAAACCACAGCAACAACGTCCAAAAGTGACGCCCGTGGATAAAGCTAAAACCCCAGGTGGATTTAACAGCCAGCGTCCACTTCGACCACAGGTTTAATGATTTTCAAGTAATAAAAAAGGACGCATTAACGTCCTTTTTTGTGTGCATTTACATTAAGCCTTTTTATATAAGCCTGCACGTACCGTACCTGCTTTGGTTTGTTTGATTTGCTGCCAACTGCTCGGGAGCTTTAACTGAGCAAGATCACGATCAGCTTCGATATAAATTAAACCATTGTCTGCAATGCAGGGATCGACCAATTCAGCAAGTTCTTGCCATAAATCAAGACTATACGGTGGATCTAAGAAAATCAGATCAAATTGATCTTTCAAATTAGGAATGGCTTGTTGAGCCGTCATGTTTTTGAGTTGCACACGTTGTTTGCTCACCCTTAAGAGTTCTAAATTGTCCATGAGAAACTTCGCTTGGGTGCGATCAGGTTCAATTAAAACGGCTTCTGCTGCACCACGTGAGAGTGCTTCAAACGATAATGCCCCTGAACCTGTACAGAGGTCGAGGACTTTGGCATTTTGAACATCCCACATGAGCCAGTTAAATAATGTCTCGCGGACACGGTCAGGTGTAGGGCGTAAACCGTCAATACTGGCAAAAGGTAATTGACGACGCTTCCATTCACCACCAATGATTCTTAATTGATTTTTCATGAATTATTCCTCATCGGTTGCATGTGCTGCACTGGCAGCACGAGGTGTTGTATTTACACTATTCGGTTGTTGAGTGGCACTGTTGTTCTGCTGAGCTGTTGGGCTCGCATTTGGATCGGCTGATAAAATATTCGAGCCGCTTGGTAATTCACTTGGTTTTAGACCTGCAGTCATGAGACCACCGCTAATTTGATGGCTAGCAGGACGAATTGGATTCTTTTTACGTGTTAATAACCAGTAATCAAACATCGGTTTCGCAATTTGAGCAGCAGAACCACCGTGACGACCATTTTCCCAAACGACGGCAATCGCAATTTCAGGTTTTTCCGCAGGGGCAAAACCAACAAATAAACCATGGTCAAGCTGACGCTCTGTCAATAAGGACTCGTTATAACGTTTACCTTGGGCAATACTTTTAACCTGTGCGGTCCCTGTTTTACCTGCTATTTGATACATTGGGGTACGAATACCACGACCGGTCCCTGTTTGAACCACATCAATCATGGCATCACGCATTTTGATCCAATCATCTGGCTTACCATTAAATTGAATGCGACCATTCGGGGCGTTATGGACTTTATGGACTTTAGCACCTTTACTTTCACGCAAAACGTGAGGTGTAACATGAGAGCCTTGATTTGCGGTAATGGCTGTCGCCATCGCCAGTTGTAATGGTGTTGCAGTAAATGCACCCTGACCAATACTGACAGAAATAGTTTCACCTTTGAGCCAGTTGGACTTCCGTGTGCGGAGCTTCCATTCAGGATTTGGATATAGCCCCGTACTTTCACTTGGTAAATCTACACCGGTTTTTTCACCGAAGCCAAACTGACGCATCCAAGTATTCATTTTTTCAATGCCCATACGATAGGACAAGACATAGAAATAGGTATCGCAGGAAATGACTTGAGCTTTGTGTAAATTAACTGAGCCATGACCAGTTTTTTTGTGGTCACGGAAACGATGGCTGTCACCCGGAAGCGTGAAATAGCCCGGATCTGAAATGGCAGTACTCCAGTCCACTAGACCATAATGAATACCACCTAGACCAAACATTGGCTTGATCGTTGAACCTGGAGGATAAGCCCCTTGCACAGCACGGTTATATAAAGGCTGATCAAGGCTATCACGTAGTTCAGAATAATCTTTACTGCTAATCCCGGTAACAAATAAGTTGGGGTTAAAACTTGGACTAGAAACGAGAGCAAGGATTTCCCCAGTACGTGGGTCAATCGCAACAATCGCACCACGTCGATCTGCAAGCTGCTCTGAAGCAACCATTTGCAGTCCATAATCTAGGGATAAATATAAGTCATTACCACGAATTGGATCTTTACGACCTAAATGGCGTAACACATTACCAAAGGCATCGGCTTCAACCGACTCATTCCCCGGCATACCGTGTAAAAGTTCTTCGTATGATTTTTCAACGCCAATTTTACCGATCAGGTTTGAGCCAGCGTATAAATCTTTATCAATCGTTTTTAGTTCTTTGTCATTAATACGACCTACGTAGCCAATCACATGGGCAAACAGTTCACCATGTGGATAGTAGCGAGTCATTTGGGTCTCTATATTGACACCCGGAAATTGATATTTCACCTCACTAAAACGGGCGATATCATTTTCATTTAAATTCAGTTTAATCGAAACACGTTCAGTCTTTTTAGAGGTTTTAATTCGACTTTTAAAGCGTTCGATATCTTCAGATGTAAGCTCTAATAAGGGTGTTAGGCGCTCAACAGTATCATCGATATCTTCAACATCCGCACGGCTCATGGTTGCTGAGAAAACCGGATAATTATCGGCTAATAACACGCCATTACGGTCATAGATATAACCACGAGAAGGTGCAAGTGGTTGCAGTCGAATTCGGTTTTGATCTGCAGCAGTTGAAAAGGTCTCATAACTCTTGATTTGCAAATATGCATAACGTGCCACAAGCAACAGCATAAAGAAGGAGACAATCCCTATCGAAATCACCACGCGATTACGATAAATCCGCTTTTCTTGCTGGACATTTTTTAAAGGATAATGCTGCTTCATACGCGTTCGACTTAAAGACTGAGAGCTAAAATAACGGAAGAGGCATATTCTAGCGCAACTGACATTTTTTTGATAAATAAAAAAGACTCTGCTGTGATTGCAGTCTATATTTTGACTTTGCAGACATGAAAAATATGGGGCTTTGTGTATAACAGTTCATATTATTCTGCTAAAGTCGAAACGTATAAAAAAGGAATATTCCAAAAAATAATACTAAGGAAGTTTGTGAAAACAATGAATAAATTATATCCATTGCTTGCATTTATGATGCTCGGAAGCATCGCACATGCCAATGACAATTCATTTTTACCTGAGGCAAAGTTAACAGGTAAGGGTTATCAACCATGGAATGTTGGAGCAGGTTTTACTCAAAAAATTATTCACGTGAATGGTGAGTGGGTAAACCCATATGGCATTGCCTATGCAAAAGCTGGTGTTTTCTTGAACGATGATAAAACACCTGGTGGGCAAGTCGGCTTTCGTTACCCCGTTCATTTCACTGGCAAAGATAAAAATGGTTATTATATCGGAGCTTATGCGGGCCACATCGACTCCAAGAAAGTAGATGGTGAAGATGAAGCGCGTTTAGGTGGTGGTATCGATCTTGCTTATGTGATGTTGAGTGCCGAGCGTATTAGTACGTTTAGTGTAGGCTTGGGTGCGGGTGAAAAATTAGAAGACAAATCAGGTAATGTGATTGTGGAAACCGAACCGAGACTACAAATCTCATATACTTTAAGTTTTGGTTT
The DNA here is from genome assembly GCF_013420465.1 of Acinetobacter sp. YH01005. NCBI lineage: Bacteria > Pseudomonadati > Pseudomonadota > Gammaproteobacteria > Moraxellales > Moraxellaceae > Acinetobacter > Acinetobacter sp. YH01005. The sequence continues at coordinate 124,028 of NZ_VOYA01000006.1, forward strand.
GTAGTGAAAATAATCAACTTTATTTTATAACCGCACTCACTGAATAAAATTAAATATGGAAGTTATGCATGCTTGAGTACGTTAACGAATTGTGGCAAACCTTTTTGCAACGTCCCGATTTTTGGGCTGTGCTGAGTATTATCCCCGTTACCGCATTCGTTACCTGGGCACACGTTTGGATGGCACTGAAAATGGTGTTTTACCCGATTACTTTCTGGGGATTCCATTTAGGTCCATTACCCGTAGGATGGCAGGGGATTGTGCCAAGAAAAGCTGGACGTATTTCTGGCATTATTACGGATAATACATTGTCTAAATTGGGTTCCTTACGTGAGTTTTTGGATGCAATGGATCCTGAGGACATGGCGCGCATCATTGGTGAACAAGTTGGCTTTGAACTTGAGCATTTGATTGATGAAGTCATGCTAGACCGAAATGCGGTGCTTTGGGAAAACTTACCGTATTCGATTAAACGCCGTATTTATGCCCAAGCACATAAACAGCTGCCAAATACCTTAAAAGAACTCGTGACCGAACTGACCATGAACGTAGAGTCACTTGTTGACATGCGAGAAATGGTGGTGAGTCAAATGGAAGCGGATCGTCTCTTGATGGTGCGGATGTTCCTTAAAGTTGGCCAGAAAGAAATCAACTTTATTTGGCATATTAGTGCCTTGATTGGGATGTTCTTTGGTATCTTCCAAATGATCGTTTGGTTTGTGGTGCCATGGCATTGGACGGTTCCATTTTGGGCCGCAATCTGGGGCTTTTTGACCAACTGGATTGCCATCTGGATGGTATTTAATCCAATAGAGCCGCACCCTGTTAAGTATTTGCAATTATTTGAATTAACTAAAGATCGTAAATTCCCTTGGATTAAACCTGTGATTCCACGTATTGGAACGTACAATGTTCAAGGGGCATTTATGAAACGCCAAGAAGAAGTTTCAGATGTATTCGCAAGTGTAGTCACAGAAGACCTAATTACGTTAAAATCTATCATGACCGAAATGATGTATGGCGGGAAGAAAGATAAGACTCGTCGCATTGTGAAACGTCATATTAATGAAATTATGGAATCTCCACTGGTTCGTACCTCATTACAGTTGTCTTTAGGTCCAAAAGAGTACGCAAAACTCAAGACAGACTTGATCGATCGCTCAATTGAAATTACGATGGTGCCTGTATGCGACCCTGCGTTTAATGCGAGCCGTGCACAGAAAATCTTTCAAATGTTTAGAGACCGTATTCGTGAGCTAACACCGAAAGAATTTCAAAATCTATTACGTCCTGCATTTCAGGAAGACGAATGGATTTTAATTGTCTTGGGTGGTGTAACCGGTTTTATCGCGGGTACAATACATTTGTTTGTGGCTTTCTTATAATTAGATGCTGGAAGACGATCTGAATCTTGGGTTCAGATCACTACATAGCGTCATACACAATGTTTAAAATGAGGATGTTTTTTTATGCGCATTATATTACTCGGACCACCTGGAGCAGGTAAAGGTACACAAGCTCAGTTGATCTGTAAGCGCTACGATATCCCACAAATTTCAACCGGTGATATGCTCCGTGCTGCGATTCGTGAAGGTACTGAATTAGGTCTACAAGCTAAAAGCGTCATGGACAATGGCGGCCTTGTATCTGATGAGCTTATTATTGGTCTTGTAAAAGAACGCATTGCTCAACCTGACTGTGTCAACGGCTGCATTTTTGACGGTTTCCCGCGTACGATTCCACAAGCTGAAGCGCTTGAAAACGAAGGGATCAGCATCGATCATGTAATTGAAATCGATGTACCTGACGAAGAAATCGTTCAACGTTTATCTGGTCGTCGTCAACACCCTGCATCTGGTCGTGTATATCACACCGTTTACAACCCACCAAAAGTGGAAGGTAAAGATGACGAAACTGGTGAAGACCTTGTTCAACGTCCGGATGACCAAGAAGCAACAATTCGTAAGCGTTTAGGTTCTTACCACGCTGAAACTGAGCAATTGGTTGGTTTCTACCAAGGTCGTGCAGCTTCTGGCGAAAACGCACCGACTTATGACAAATTAAATGGTCTTCGTCCAATCGATCAAGTTCAAACTGATTTGTTCGCGATTTTAGATCAGTCTAAATAATTCAACTTTTTTGAATTTTTGACAATCAAAGAGTCCTACTGCATAGTGGGGCTCTTTTTTTATGTGGCTTTTAGGGCGAATCTGTTATGAAATTTGCTTTGGTTATAATGGTCATCATCGCTGTGGCGGTGTTATTGGGCTTATTATTTGTCAGCTTTAAAATGTTGCGTAAGGTGCAAGTGGAAGAAGCAGAGCAAGCTAAATTGAACCCGAAGCAATATCGCTTACATCCAAAGCTGCAGCAAGAGTTTGATAAAAAAAACAAAGAACAAGATAAAAATTAAGCATCAACTCGATCAATTGATTTATACAAATTCCATCTACCCCGAAATTGAAGAGATTAATCTTCAATTTGGGTGGTTTTAATCGGTCTTAATGCGCCAAAGTCAAAACGGTCAGGCCAATTACATACATCAGACACGATACATTCATGACATTTGGGTTTGCGGGCAATACAGGTATAACGCCCATGCAGAATCAACCAATGATGTGAATCAACAATAAACTCTTTGGGGATGACTTTGACGAGTCGGTATTCGACTTCCAAAACATTTTTGCCGACAGCCAATCCTGTACGATTACCTAAACGAAAAATATGTGTATCAACGGCCATGGTCGGTTGACCAAAAGCAGTATTCAGCACCACATTTGCAGTTTTACGACCGACACCGGGTAAGGCTTCCAAATCTGCACGATTATTCGGAACGATGCTGTTGTGCTTCTCAATGAGAATCTTGCAGGCTTTAATGACATTTTCCGCTTTTGAGTTATACAGGCCAATGGTCTTGATATATTCCTTCAGTCCGTCAACACCTAATGCATAAATAGCTTCAGGAGTATTTGCTACTGGAAAAAGTTTATCTGTGGCTTTGTTGACACTGACATCTGTGGCCTGAGCAGATAGGGTAACAGCCACTAAAAGTTCAAATGGACTACTATAATTGAGTTCGGTTTTCGGGTTGGGGCGTTGCTCACGTAAGCGTTCAAAAAAAGTTTGAATTTGCTTCTTAGTCATGTTTTTAACAGCCATGATTAAGCCCCTTGCAGTTGTGTTAATTGTTGCGTGAGCGTATGGAGTAACTCACGTTTTTTTGCATCGTCTCGAACACTCAGTTGTTTTTCTAATTTCTTAATTTGTGTACGAATTTTTGCAAGTTCAATGGTGGTTTTTGCATCGAGTTGAACGACTGGCGTAGCAGGTTTTTCCACGACTTCAATGACCGGTACCAAGTCTGTCTGGGTCGAAAATTGGGCAAAAAGTTCCGTATCAATTTCTGCGCGTACAATAGGGCCTTTACGATGAATTCGGCGCTTTTCCTCACGTTGAATATGTGCATAGTAGCGGCGACGTAAATCATTCTGTTCTGCGATTCGAACAGGTTCAGATGGCACATGATCAAGCTCTTCGACTAGGTCGATACAATCCACTGGACACGGTGGGATGCAGAGTTCGCAGCCCGTACATAAATCCGTCAAGACCGTATGCATCAATTTGCCTGAGCCAATAATGGCATCGACAGGGCAGGCACTGATACATTTGGTACAACCAATACATTCATCCTCACGAATCACAGCTTTAACCCGTTGCGGGCGTCCATCACTTTGGATTGGCCAAACGCTGGCTTCTGCTGTTAAGTGTGGACGATTTAATAACGCTGCTAGTGAATCTGCCACAGGTTGACCACCGGGTATACATTTATTGGCTTCTTCTCCTTCACTGATGGCTTTGGCATAGGGTAAGCAGCCGTCTCGGTGTCCACAAAGTCCACATTGAGTTTGTGGCAATAGGGCATCAATTTGTTGGATGAGGGAAATTTCAGAAGTCATGGGTAGTCGCGAGTACAAATGAAGGCAGTGAAAAACCAAAGAGGACGTTGAATTCTAGCATGTTTCAGTATGAATTGCTGTGCGCAAAAATGGGTCTATAGATGCATCATAAATGAGCAAAATAATTCATTAAAATATTCCTAAAAGTAATAATATTTATAACTAAAATATCTGATTAATCAATTTAAATCGCTGTTCTTTAAAGAATTTAAAGATTTTTTAAAAAAACTATTGCTGATTAGTTACAAAAGATATTTAATATTTTGCGCCAAAATATATCTTTGATCAAAATTGTGATCAATTTTGATCCATACATCTGCTGAGGATTAAGCGTTGAAATATAACAGCCTTAACGACTTCCTAGACTACGTTAAAACACGTGATGAACATCAACCTGAATTTCTTCAAGCTGTTGAAGAAGTAATGACGAGCCTTTGGCCATTCATCGAAAAGAACCCACAATATGCTGACTACGGTTTGTTAGAACGTCTTGTTGAGCCTGAGCGTGCAATTCAGTTCCGTGTTTCATGGGTAGATGACAAAGGTCAAACTCAAGTTAACCGTGCTTTCCGTGTTCAATACAACTCAGCAATTGGTCCATTCAAAGGTGGTATGCGTTTCCACCCATCAGTGAACCTTTCAATTCTTAAATTCTTAGGTTTTGAACAAACTTTCAAAAATGCCTTAACTACACTTCCTATGGGTGGTGGTAAAGGTGGTTCAGATTTTGACCCTAAAGGTAAATCTGAAGGCGAAATCATGCGTTTCTGTCAAGCATTAATGATCGAATTATACCGTCATCTTGGTTCTAACACTGACATCCCTGCGGGCGACATCGGTGTAGGTGGCCGTGAAGTTGGCTACATGGCTGGTATGATGAAAAAATTAAGCAATGACACAGCATGTGTGTTCACTGGTAAAGGTTTAACTTTCGGTGGTTCACTTGCGCGTCCTGAAGCAACTGGTTACGGTACTGTGTATTTCGCTGAGGAAATGCTAAAAACTCGTGGCGATAGCTTTAAAGATAAAGTTGTAACGATTTCGGGTTCTGGTAACGTTGCACAATACGCTGCTGAAAAAGCAATGTACTTAGGTGCGAAAGTGGTTTCACTTTCTGACTCAGCTGGTACTGTATACGTAAAAGACGGTTTCACAACTGAACTTCTTGCTGAAGTAATGGAATTGAAAAACGTTAAGCGTGGCCGTATTTCTGAATTTGCATCTAAGCACGGTTTTGAATATTTAGAAGGTCAACGCCCTTGGTCAATCAAATGTGATATCGCACTGCCATGTGCAACTCAAAATGAACTAGATGAAGCTGATGCTGAAGCTCTTCTTGCTAATGGCGTAATCTGTGTTGCTGAAGGCGCAAACATGCCATCTACTTTGGCTGCAGTTGAGAAATTCGTTGAAGCGAAAATTCTTTATGCACCAGGTAAAGCTTCAAATGCAGGTGGTGTTGCAACTTCTGGTCTTGAAATGTCTCAAAACGCAATTCGTTTGGGTTGGACTTTCGAAGAAGTTGACGAGCGTCTACACGCGATCATGAAAGAAATTCACCGCAACTGCGTGAAATACGGTACTGAAGAAGATGGTACTGTGAACTACGTAAACGGTGCGAACATTGCAGGCTTCGTAAAAGTTGCTGACGCAATGCTTGCTCAAGGCGTTTACTAAGTTCTCCGTAAGTTGAACTGAAAACCGAGGCTCAAGCCTCGGTTTTTTTATGGCTGAATGGTTTGGAATATATTGGATTGTTAATTAGTGCTCATCAGGGTAAGTTGAATTTCGCTATCCATAACATTGAAGTGAAAATTTAAGGGTTGGTCGAGCAAACGTTTAAAAATAAAGCCCTAGCCGATGTAACTGTGGGCAGAACTTCAGAGTACTCCCTACATCATAATTGTGGCCAATGCGATTACAGCCACTAAAAAATGTCATCAGGCCATTGTTGAATGTGTGAGTTATTTGGGCGGGAGAGCGTTATTCTCTACGAGAACCCACGTCTATTGAGTTAATTGTTCTGCTTCAAAATCGCGTCAATGGGTAATTCGCTGTATGCTTAAAAATATCTGTCTGTTGATTGCGATTCGTCAGGATGAATTCAGGCAGGGCATTTTGCTTTTGTAGTGGCTTTAAATTTACATCGCTAAAGCGTTGGCTGAAAAGTACATCGTGATTTGAAAACTTTGCACGGCTGATCAGCGTTTGCGGTTGTGTAGATATAAAAAAAGACCGAGGCGATGACCTCGGTTTTTTATCGGCTGTAACTTACAAGGGACCTTTTACGGCTTCACGTTCGACTGACATATCAAAAATATAGGCATATTTTGATTGATCAGCAGCAGGGTTTTTACGTTCAAAACGTTTTACGCGAATAATTTGGCGTTCTGCAGGAGTGTGCTTAAAGCCTTCAATTTGATCGTAAAATAAGGTCCAGTCTTTATCAACTTGTGTTTTTAGGCCTTTTTCATCGTACTTCACTTCACGCACTTGCAAACAAGTTTGTGGAGCAGCGCCTGTACATTGTTTCGTTTCAGGGCTGACTTCTAGGAAAATCGTTTCGCCTTGTGAGTTGTACTGAGTTTCATGTGTTAATTTTCCAGTGAAAACCAGTTTTTCACCTGCTGCAGAGATAATGGTTAACGTTGGATTTTGCGGATCTGTGGTATTTAAAACAAAAGGTGCTTTACGGTCACTCAAGAGTGAAGATGCAAGTCCTTCTTGTTTCATCGCATTATCAGCACACGCCATCATCGTAGATGCAATATTGCCTGTTACGAGGGTATTGTGTTCCACTTTCCATTGGGTTGACATGCTATTACAGCTGGTTGAAATACCCAAAGTGCCATTTTCTAGAAAATTTAAAACCAAAGGTTTTGGTGCATTTTCAGTGGTGGTGCTCCATTGATATGAAGCTAAAGTTTTATCAGCATTTTGTTGTTGTAATACGCTCACGGCTAAATCTCCAGCTTTTTGGATATCGCTTGATTGACATGCTGCAAGGACTAAAGGGAAGAGGGCGATCGCTAAATATTTTAATTTCATTACGCTAACTGTTCTAAGTGAATTTCAGCCTGTAGCATAACCCATTCATTTTAAAAGAATATGAATACATTCAGCTCAAATAAGTAGCAAAATGTATCCATAAATAATAATTTGTTAACTTATTAATATAAATTATGAATAAGTCAAGCTATCAAGTTTATTTCACGTTTAATCAAAACGATAAATATCCATACCCAGCGAACCCATACTAAAGCTACTGTGAACAATAGAGAAGCGGGGGCCTGCACCCATCGCAAAGAAGATGGGTGCAAAATGTTCAATGGTCGGATGGTTGCGTTGTACAAACGGGATATTTTGCCAATCGAGAACTGCATCAAAATCTTGATGAGTGAGCTTATTGACCACAAAATTACGGAATGTAGATGCCCACTCAGGCACGGTTGCTGCACGTCCATCCCAAGCCAATTCACGTAAGTTATGAGTAATACTGCCCGATCCAATCAACAGGATTTGCTTGTCACGTAAAGGTGCGAGCGTTTGTCCAATTTTATAGATCTCTTGCGCAGACATAGTCATCGGCAGCGATATTTCAATCACAGGAATGTCTGCATCAGGATACATATGCAACAACGGCATCCAAACGCCATGATCACGTGGACGAGTGCTGTTGGCATGTGCCGATAACCCTGCCTTGGCAAGCAAATGAAGGATTTCTTCAGCGAGCTCTGGGTTACCCGGTGCAGGATAGCGAATATCATAAAGTTCCGGAGGGAAGCCACGGAAGTCATGCCAAGTTTCAGGACGGGCACTGGTACTTACTTCTAGTGCGTTACTTTCCCAATGTGCGGACATGATAATAATGGCTTCCGGTTTTGGAAGATTCAGGCTTAAACGTTCCAACGCAGGACCGACTTGCTCAGGATTGATGGCAAGCATAGGTGAGCCATGGGAAATAAATAAACCTGGAAGTGTTTGTAAATTCATCGCGGTCGCCGTTGGTTGTTTAAAGGAATATGATGATCATGCACTATATTATTCAGCGTAACAATTCGGATAATTTCAACGGTTTGTTTCATTGTTGCAACGCTGTAACTGCTGTATACGCTGGATGTTAGTTCGGATTAACCCGCACGATGGTAAGGGTGATTATGATTAATACTCATTGCACGGTATAGCTGTTCGATGAGCATGACACGAACCATTGGGTGTGGCAAAGTTAGTTTAGACAAAGACCAATGCCATGCTGCTGCTTTACGTACCGCCTCAGAATGTCCATCTGGCCCACCAATGGCTAAAACCACATCATTGCCTTCAAGCATCCAACCTTTCATGGTTTCAGCCAGTTTTTCCGTACTGAACTCACGACCACCAACTTCTAAGGCGATCAGTACTTCATTCGATTTCATGGCATTTAAAATGCTGTCACCTTCAATTTGACGGTATTTTAAAATGTCGGCTTCTGAGTCGTTCTTGCCACGTTTGGCCATAGGCAGTTCAATGATCTGCGTTTGAACAAATGGCTGAATACGTTTGAAATAATCTTCAAAACCCGTCAGAACCCATGCTGGCATTTTTTGACCGATTGTCAGAATACGAATTTTCATACAGCGCCTGAAAGTATACAAAAGAGCATTATAACGGTTCGCTTGCGCTTTGTATGTTCAGACACAATTTGCAATTGAAATCGTGTTCTGCTTGCTGTTTAAATACGCAGCATAAGCAGATTAGATCGAAGATGAAAATTGGAATAATAACAATGAAAAAAACATGGCAGGACGGTAAATTATTTTTGCTCAAGCAAGCAGCAATGCTTTCAATTTTTGCATGGTGTTCATTTGCGGCGTATGCCAACAATATTAGAACCGCTGAACCGGATAATTTAAAAGTCTATTTAGAGCAAATTATTGGTAATGAAGCTGAATATCGTAACTATAAGAACATTCAAGAGTTAAATCGGGTGTCTGCTTGGATTCGTGAGCAGATGCGTTTATTTGGTGTGAATTGTCGTTTTCAAACCTATACCGTAAACAGCCAACCATACCGTAATGTGGTTTGTCCCTTAAATGCAGGGCATAGCAACCGAGTGATCATTGGCGCGCATTACGATGTATTTGAGGAGCAGCATGGCGCTGATGATAATGCTTCTGGCGTTGCAGGTGTACTCGAAGCTGCTCGGATTCTTTCGGCTGAAAAAGCGCGTTTAAAACAAAATATTGAATTTGTATTTTATACCCTCGAAGAACCGCCGTATTTTAGAACAGAGTCGATGGGCAGTTTTATCCATGCAAAATCGGTAGCAAAGGAAAAGGATAAAATTTCAGGTGTGTATATTCTGGAAATGATTGGTTATTTTGATCCGAAAGTCACCCAAGAATATCCAGTTGGGTTGAAATGGATTTATCCATCGCATACGAATTTTATTGCATCGGTAGGGAACATTCAGTCTCGTGACTTAACTTCATCGTATTGTGCGGCGATGGAGTCTTTGAAGCAGTTGCAATGTGAACGCTTGATTTCACCGTCATTTATTCAGGGTGTGGATTTTTCAGACCATATGAATTATTGGCAATTTGATATGCTAGCGATGATGATCACTGATACTGCATTTTATCGTAATAAGCACTATCACACCGAGCAAGATACTATGGATAAATTAAACTTAGACAAAATGGCTCAAGTGATCGATGGTTTGGTGAAAACCATCTTAAATTTGAAATAGCATGTCTTTAAAAACATGACATAAAAAACGCAGCCCCGAAAGCCTGTGGACTGCGATAAAAGGTCATCTACCTGGAGATGTAGATGACCATCTTGTTCCAATGATCATCACGCTTTTACACGTGATTGGAACCAATAAAGAAACATACAGCGCGTATATCTCTCTACTATATATGTGGGATAGAGGGCGATATTTCAAGTAATAGCATTCAAATTTTGTAAGACTTTCTTATGGGTTATTATTGATCTTGATGTCGAATTTGAAATAGTTATCCAATCCATAGTTGTAGCTGTTGTCTTGAGTCTTGTCATAGCGAAGGATTTGAATGAAATTTTTCGAATATGCAGTATGAATAATGGATAAAAAAAAGCCCTGTCCAAACAGGGCTTTTTTCATTTATTGCGAGTTGCTAGCGCTTAGTGACGAGCAGCTTTGCCACCTTCAGTTGCTTTGACAATCGGTGTCTTTGCAAGAGGTTTAGGCATATCAACTAAGGCTAGAGGTAAAATCTCATCAATCGATTTCACTGGTTTAATTTCTAGACCTTCTTTGACATTGTCTGGAATCTCAGTCAAGTCACGAACGTTATCTTGTGGGATAAAGACAAGCTTGATGCCACCACGGTGAGCAGCGAGAAGTTTCTCTTTTAAACCACCAATGCGCATTGCACGGCCACCAAGACTGGTTTCACCTGTCATCGCAATATCTGGACGAATCGCAATGCCTGTAAACGCTGAAACCAGAGCAGTGGTCAGGGCCAAACCAGCAGATGGACCATCTTTCGGTGTTGCGCCTTCTGGTAAATGCACATGCACATCTGTTTCTTCAAAGCGAATCGCTTCAATACCTAGTTCATCTGCACGGGTACGTACAACGGTCATCGCTGCAGTGATCGATTCTTTCATGACATCGCCAAGAGAACCAGTGGTAATGAACTTGCCTTTACCTTTCACTGCTGCAACTTCAATCGTCAGTAGTTCACCACCAACAGATGTCCAAGCCAAGCCGTTTACACGACCCACTTCAGCTTCTTCTTCGGCCATACCGAAGTCGAATTTGTGTGGACCTAAGTAGTCAGGAAGATTTTTCGAATTCACTTCAATTTGAAGATTTTTCGCTTTCTTGCTCACTGCTTCTTTTACCACTTTACGTGCAATTTTCGATACTTCACGTTCTAAGCTACGGACACCGGCTTCACGTGTATAACGTTGTACGATATCGCGGATGGCTTCTTCGTGAACGGTTAATTCTTTTGCACGTAGACCGTTGTTCTTGATGGCTTTTGGAACAAGGTAACGTTCAGCAATATTCACTTTTTCATCTTCGGTGTAACCCGGTAGACGAATCACTTCCATACGGTCAAGCAAAGCTTCTGGAATATTCATGCTGTTTGCAGTGCAGATGAACATCACTTCAGAAAGGTCTAGATCAAGATCTAAATAGTGATCATTGAACTTACTGTTTTGTGATGGATCGAGGACTTCAAGCAATGCTGAAGCAGGGTCACCACGGTAGTCTTGCGCCATCTTGTCGATTTCATCGAGTAAGAACAGTGGGTTCTTTACGCCAACTTTTGTCAAAGACTGCACAATTTTACCGGGCATCGCACCGATATATGTACGACGGTGACCACGAATTTCAGCTTCGTCACGCACGCCGCCAAGCGCCATACGGACAAATTCACGACCAGTCGCTTTGGCAACAGATTCACCGAGTGAAGTTTTACCAACACCTGGAGGACCAACTAAACATAGGATTGGACCACGAAGTTTTTTCACACGTGATTGAACAGCAAGGTATTCCACAATGCGGTCTTTCACGTCGTCTAAACCATAGTGATCGGCATCAAGAATATCTTGAGCTTTCGCAAGGTTAATGCTGACTTTGCTGGCTTTGTTCCAAGGCGTATCTAAAATAACTTCTAGATAGTTACGCACGACAGCAGCTTCGCTCGAAGCAGGTTGCATTGCTTTTAGCTTACGGAACTCATTTTCAGCTTTCTTGCGTACATGTTCAGGTAAATCGGCTTCAGCTAGACGTTTTTCAATTTCTGCAACGTCATCCTCACCACCGCCATTCATGTCAGAAAGTTCGCGTTGAATGACCTTCATTTTTTCATTTAAGAAGTATTCACGCTGATTCTTTTCCATTTGGCGTTTTACAGAATCATGTAAGGTTTGCTCAATTTGCTGTTCTTCTGACTGTTGTAATAAATACGTCATCAGCTCAGCTAAATGTGCTTCAAATTCATCATGCTCTAAGAATTTTTGTTTTACATCAATATTCAAAGGCACGCGTGTTGCTACAAAGAATAATAATTGCAGCAAATCATCAATTTTATTGGCTGCTGCAATCAATTCACGTGCGTTACGCAATTTTGCTTCTGCATATTGAGCAAATAAGGTGCGTAATTCTTCCACACGATTATTCTGAGTTTCTGAGTCAACAGAAACCGTCATTGGGCTTAATGAATGCTCGGCAGTCAGGTAATCATCGGTATCGATAATTTTTTCTAACTTGGCACGATATAAGCCTTCAATCAGTACTTTTATACAGTTTTCATCATTCTCATGATTCACAACTTGCACAATCTTCGCGACAGTACCGTATTGATATAAATTGTCGTGATCAATTTCTTCTGTAAGCGAATCTTTTTGTGCAACTACGAATACAAGATTGTCACTGTCACGTGCGACATTGACTGCATTGATCGACTTTTCACGACCCACAAACAGTGCAATTTGCATGTGAGGATATACAACCACATCTCGTAGCGCTAAGAGCGGTAATACGCTCGGAATTGTAGTTTCCAAGCTTTCTTCATTCATAATAATCTCAGACATGGGCACTCCTAATGAGTGACAACGGTGTTGCCATGTTTTTTATAGTGATGTGTATTTTTTAAATTACAAGGGTCATGCCAATTAAAATGTGTAAAAAATGACTAAATATGTGATTTTTAAGTGTAACTCAGTGTCAAAAATATCAAATTAACGCTTAAAACGTAAAAGATGGGAGGGGGTTAAAAGTGCATCTAAAGGCTGATCCCATGATTCTCTTTTTAGTGTTTCATTGATTAATTGAAAGTCATGTGCAAGACCTAGTCGGTAGGGCTTTGTTGGTGCAGTCGCGAGGGTTTTATCGTAAAAACCTCCACCCATCCCAATGCGCGTGCCGAAGTGATCACAAGCAAGTAAAGGTAAAATAAGTAGATCTAAATGGGCGACATGTTGACCACGACTTGCCATAGGCTCCTTCATGCCGAGTGGGTGATGAGAAAAACGTTTACTAATGTATTGATGACGTGAGATTTCAACCCAAACCAATTGCTGATTCATGTTGCAAATCATGGGTAAATACACGTGTTTTTGATGCGCAAAACAATAGTGGATGATCTTTTGAGTGTGAATTTCACCGAATGCATGTAAATACACGCCTATATGCTGACTGCGCTGAAAATGACTGAGTCTGACTAAACGCTGGAGGACTTGTTGTTCAGCTTGTCGTTGGGTCCATAGGTTTAGGCTACGACGCTGCTTGCGGAGTTGTTTACGAAGGCTGGTGGTGCTCAAAGTCATGATTCATTTCAAAGTAGCACAAAATTCTTAAGGCATTTTAACGCGTTCAAGCTTAAAAGTCCGAAAAAATAGGTTTTATCTTTTTTATATAAAGCGTTCCTTAAACACTAGTTAGCTTAAGGAACGCATACTTATTTAAGTTTTTTTATACCAAGAATTTGCACATCAACACGGCGGTCTGCTTGTAAGCAAGCTTTTAAGGCATTTCGATCTTGCACATCAAAACAACCATTGGTTACAGGCTGAGTTTCACCTGCTGAAGCGAAACTTAATTTGTCAGCAGCAATCCCTTGGTTCATTAAGTAATTTTTGACAGTTAGTGCACGTTGCAATGCAAGTTGCTGATTATATTTTTCACTGCCTAAACGGTCGGTATGTCCGGTAAGCTTAATCATATCAATACGTGCATATTGGTTATTAAGTTTAGTTGCTAGTTCATTCAAGCTTGATTTACCTGCAGGAAGTAAATCATTTAGTTTGCCACCATTAAATTTTAATAAAGAATCGGCAGCTAAATTTATATTATCTAAACTTGGTTCAATTGGTTTTATCACATTTTTTAGAGCATTTTCTCTAATCGGGCAATTATTAATCCTAGTGCCATCATTATTCAATATAACGGGTTTGCCTTTATTATCAACTGTAAGTAATAAGTCATTCAAAAGTGACTTTTCGTTTACACAATAGCTAACTGAATAATTTTCACAATGATTTGTACAATTTTTCAATTTAAATTGGTATTCGCCTTCTTTTAAATAAAAATCAGCAGAATTATTAATATAAAAATCTCCCGCTTTAAAGTCATCTATATAGAGTTTAGTTGCACATTTTTGGTCTTTAGCTTGATCATCTGCGCATAATTTTTCATCACGTTGCACATGTATTTTGTATGCATCAATAGTATTGTTTTGAAACAACAAATTATCTGGTTTTGCATACTTATTTACGCCAGGAAAAGTTGAACATGCGACAACTGAGCGTCCACAAGTTGAAGTGACTGTGACACCGAATGGTGACATCGTACAGACTTACCCTGATGACACCGATCCATCCACAATTACGCCTGACCAAATTACGGTTAAAGATCCAAATGGCAAAGACATCGTGGTTGAGTTTGGTACACCTGAGACTCAACCAGACGGTTCAATCACGGTAACGGGTAAAGTGCCAGAGGACGTTGAAGGCAAAGTTACGGTTAATGTACCAGAAGGTTCATATGAAGACACTTCGGGTAACCTGGGTCTACCAGGTACAGGCAACGAAAACATCAATATGGTTCCGCCTGTAGCAGAAGTGACGATTACACCAGATGGTAAGATCACTGTGACTTATCCGGATGATGTTGATCCATCGACAATTACAGAAGATAAAATCATTGTTGAAGGTCCAAATGGTCCAATCGAAGTACCATTTACGCCGCCAGTGGAACAACCAGATGGCTCATATGTGGTGACTGGTGAAGTACCTCCGGGTGTTGATGGTAACGTTACGGTAACTGTCCCTACAGATAGTTATGAAGATAAATCAGGTAGTCCAGGTGAGGAAGTAGATAAAACTGTCCCAGTGGACAATATCGCTCCTGAAGTTGAGACAACCCAAGTGGTTACGATAGAAGATCAAAGTGTGACATTAACATGGGCGCATTTTGGTATTTCAGATGCAAATACAGCAAATGATCAGCTTGTTATTACGGTAACAAATCTGCCAAAAGACGGTGTATTGACAATCGTAGATGCTGCTGGGAATAAAACACCAATCATCGTGGGTCAAACACTATCTTATGCTGATATTAATGCCGGAAAAGTTGTATTTGCGCCAGATGCTAACGAAGCTTCAGCAACTGACGGCGGAGTATATGCAGGCCTAGAATTTAATGTTTCTGATGGTAAACATGTGACTTCAGGTGAATTGGAAATTGTTGTTGATGCAGTGGCAGATAAGCCTTCTTTAACATTAGATTTATTAGATTGGAGCCCAACGGCTGTTAATTTAAATATTCAAACTTGGAATAATCTTAAAACTGTTACTGTTGATGGAAAATTTTATAATTTATTGCAAGGTAATGGTAATGGCATGCCAGCAGATACCTTGAGAACGGTTTTTGAATACTTAACCAGTTCGAAAAATACAACTCTTCCACCTGCAAGCACTAGTGAAACTACAAGTTTGGTTGAACCGTACCGGGTTTGTCGGAGACTTTTTATTTAAGTTAGGCCACGTGACCTAACGGGTTAATCTTATCATAGTACATTGCTTCAAAATCAAAAGGTGATACATAACCTAGTGCACTATGTACACGCTCTTTATTGAACCAATCTACCCAGTTTAGTGTCGCAAGTTGTACATCCGCTAAACCTTGCCAGTCTGCTTTTAAATATTCAATCACCTCTGTTTTGTATAACCCATTCACTGTTTCAGCCAAAGCGTTATCGTATGAATCACCGGTCGTACCGACTGATGCTCGTAAATTTGCTGCTTCTAAACGATTGGTATAGCGAATTGAAAGATATTGAACACCTCTATCTGAATGATGAATCACATTCTTAGGCATACCTCGGTCATGCAATGCTTGCTCTAGTGCATCGAGCACCATGTCTGTATTCATACGTGTTGATACTTTCCATCCAACAATGGCTCGTGAAAACACATCAATAATAAATGCGGTATATACCCAGCCTGAATGAGTTTGAATATACGTGAAGTCACCGACCTGAGAAGCACTGCTTCGCAAGGGTCAGGATAATCTGCACTAAAATCCCGTTTCACTAAGTCGGCTGCTCGTTTTTGATCATCTCGGCTACGGGTCGTTTGTTTATTCTTACCACGCCAAACACCTTGTATACCTAGCTTTTGCATCAATCGAGCAACTGTACAGCGCGCAATAACATAACCTTCACGTTTCAGTTTTTGCCAAACTTTACGTACACCATATCGACCTGAACTTTCCTTCCAAATTCGTTTAATTTGTTCAGCATGATGCAAGTCATGTAAATCTCGTTTCGCTCGATGTTCTGGATTGTCCGCGAGATCTAAAGTCCGGTAATAGGTCGAAGGGGCGATCGGTAAAATCCTACAAATCGCATCAACACCGTATAACACTTTATTGTTATGGATAAAATCCACCATTATTTGTGTGGGCGGTCGAGCTCCGCCTGGGCGAAAAAAGCGGCTGCTTTACGCAGAATTTCATTGGCACGCTTTAATTCTTTGATTTCACGTTCCATTTGCTTCATTTTTTCTTGATCAGAGATCTGTTGTACTTTGATAGGATTTTGCTCATCTAAATGCTTTTGATGCCAAGCACGAAGTGTTTCAGGAGTACAACCAATCTTAGGCGCAATAGCTGTGATCGCAGCCCAATTAGATGGATAGTCTTTTTCAGATTCAATCAATAATTGAACCGCTCTTTCTCTGATTTCAGGGGTATATTTTAATTTGGTCATCGGAACATTCTCTCAGAATACTGAGTCTCCGACAAACCCGGTACGGTTCAGGAACTCAAATTGCTAAGACAGGTGAGAAAAATCAAAATGGACAGGATCAACTTGGTGTAGTAGCTCCGGAAGCAGACGCTCCAGAGAAAGTTTTACAATTTACTTTACATGCAGAAGTTTTAAATGATGCAGAGGAAAATGTGAATGTAAATGGTGTGAAATTTAAATCTGCTGCTCTTGATGCTTTAGTTGATGCCAAAGTTTCGGTAAATGGTATATCAGTAAGCAAAGATTCAGATGGGTATTATACTTATCAAGGCACTTCAAGTAGTCAAGTTGAAGATTTTATCGTGAAAGTTACAGTCCCTGAAACCTCAATTCAAGATGTAAATGTACTTACAACCCAGCTCGAAACAGAGTTAGGAAACAGTAATAATGTACTTCCTATTTAGGAAACAGTGACTGCGACAGCATCGTTTGCGATGTTCTCATTAGAAAGTGAAAGTTTACTTATTGGTGATGATATTGTTTTTGACCTTCTTGCAGACGATAATTTGGGTGGAAATGCATTAACAACCGTAAATGATTTTTCTACAACTGACCAAATCGACATCTCTTCATTACTTTCTGACAATGCTACTGAAGCGAATCTCGCAGAGTTTGTAACAGTAGAATATGACGAAGAAACTGATTCAGCTGTGATTTCAATTGACCGTGATGGCACATCAGGTCTGAAATACGAATCACAAGATCTCGTGATCTTGCTCAATCAAACGAGCAAAGTCGAACTAGATGATTTAATTAACAATAATCAAATTATTTACTAATAATTTGATGAACTAAAAAAGCACCTTCGGGTGCTTTTTTTATGCTTCCCAAAAAGTGAATGCAGATTGAAGACTTGGTTTTAATCAACAACTCATCGGAATTAAAACAAATACGCTATATCTACACATGTATATTGAATAAGCTTTCTTTGCGCTTAAAAAGCGACACTTATCTGATGACGTAGCTCAAAAGGTATGCATAAAAACAAATTAATGGACAATAAAAATGAAAAAGAATCTCTGGATCAGGACACTTCTTTGTATGACGGTTGCGGTGTCGCCACTTACTTTCGCAGCGACAACCACTGCACCCGTTCCACCCAATAGCCAGCAAGTTTTTTTTGTGGGTAATAACTGGGATGGTACGGTTACAGTCATCAATCCTTCAAAAAACTATCAAAAAGTTGGTGTCATCAATATGGTGCCTGACAAAAAAGAACGGCTCACTGAAATTTACCTTAACCCAGTAAAATTGATCGCCTATAGCTATATTCGTAATACAGCAGGAGAGGGAAATGATCAATTGGTCGATGACATGTATTCCACACCAGATGGCAAATCGGTAGTTGCATCACGCCCAAGTTTTGCAGATGTAGTCTCGATTAACATAGCAACAGGGAAAATTAATTGGCGCACACCCGTTGAGGGATTTCGAGCAGACCATATGGCAGTATCCCCTGATGGGCAACAGGTTGCAGTATCAGCGTCTTCAGGAAATGTCGTACATATACTCGATATCAACACAGGCAAGGAGCTCGGGCGCTTTGCCACAGGAGATAAGCCACATGAAAATATTTACTTTGATGGTGGCACAAAAATTCTTAACTCAGCCATAGGTAATGTGGAAACC
Source organism: Acinetobacter sp. YH01005 (assembly GCF_013420465.1). Taxonomy (NCBI): domain Bacteria; kingdom Pseudomonadati; phylum Pseudomonadota; class Gammaproteobacteria; order Moraxellales; family Moraxellaceae; genus Acinetobacter; species Acinetobacter sp. YH01005. The sequence continues at coordinate 142,401 of NZ_VOYA01000006.1, forward strand.
TCAATGGATGCAGCGTGGCAGGATTTCACTAAAGGCAAACGCTATATCACCATTGCCGATGCTAATAATTTTAAAGTCTTGAAAAAAATTGATTTTCGACCTGCATTGGATGCCTTTGGCCGTAAAGACCTGTCTAACTCAGTTCGACCGATTGTATTTAGTAAAGATGAATCCAAAATCTATGCTCAGGTCTCATTTTTTAATGGTCTGGTCGAATATGATCTCAATCAAGACAAAGTCACGCGCATTGCACAGCTTCCGGGAAGTACAACTATTCCCTCTGATCGCACGAAATGGGTAAATGACTCACGTCATCATGGGCTTTCAATCAGTGGAGATGGTGAAAAACTATGTGTTGCAGGAACGATGGATGATTATGCCACCATCGTCGATCGTAAAACTTTGACCGCGGTGAAATTGATTGCTGCAGGCAAACCGTATTGGGCAACGCAAAGTCCAGATGGTAAGCGTTGTGTCATTTCTGAAAGTGCCACAGATGCAGTAACCGTGATTGATTTTGCAACAGGTGAAAAAGTCATCACAGTTCCAGTTGGCAATCACCCACAGCGTGTTCGTTTAGGTTATGCGCCAGCAGGATGGGGCAGTCAGTAAAACAGTTTAAATCAAATGCAAATGGAAAATTCAGAGTCAAATCGGCTCTGAATTTTTTAATTGAAGAACATTAGAGATTGGATCATGTATAAGAAATGGATAGTTCTAGGCTTAACGGTTGGCTTAATTTTATTGTTGATGATTCAGTTTTTAAAATCAGGGCAGCAGGAGGTTCATAAACAGCTACCGTTAGATCAACAAAAAGTGTCTGAAATACATTCAGAGCGAACTACAGAAAAGGTTTTACAGCATTCAAGTTCAAAACAAATACAAGAAAGACAAGATAAGGAAACGCACATCCAATTATTACAGCAACGTGAACAAGTATTTCAACAATTTCAGCAAATAAATACGCAGATGAGTCAGGGGCAGCAGCCGAATCAAAATCAAGTACTCGCTTTACTCGAGCAACAATATAGATTGGTTGAAAAAGGTGTCGTGCACGTGGATGAAGCCATTTCATCTATTCAATATTTACGCCAAATACTGCCGGAAATGGATCGATTTTTAGATGGGCAGCAAGCCAAACTGGAACAACTCAAAGATTGAATAAGGCGGATTAAATAAGCTTTTGAAAATTAACAAACTTGAATGAAATATTTACGCGAGGAACAGAAGTTGAATAGAACAGAAATAGAATAGTGAATTTTTTAGAGTATTTTTGAATTGAGATGAATGTTTAAAATTCATTTAATGATTTGGAAAATAAACACTCCGAAGATGCCGCTGCAAATGTCGTGACCCTGAACCCGATGAGTTCAAGGTGGACGCGACGTACACTCGCTGGGTTTCCCACACAAGGAGGGCATACGCTCAGAATATACAGAACACATCCATAAGTTTAAGTATCGGCAGGGGATTAGACCTAGCTGGCGAACACCTCAGAGATGTGCTCAGTATAACGAATTCATCGTTATTGGCAAATCACCAAACGCTGACAAAGTGTTTAAAATGAAGCAATCGGGCAAAGTATAATCACTAAACCACCGATTAATCAGTCAATTCTTCCACTTGTTCCAAAATATTTTGCAACAAAAGTTCGCAGTTTGCATATTCTTGCAAACTCTTATTCATCGACAGGACTTCTTGCATTAACTCAAGTGCGACCATAATGATCAGCTTACTCGGTTCCATACGTGGCGCTTTACGACGAAATTCATCGTATTTGTCATTCAGCAGTTGCGCTGCGCGTTCTAAATCTGCTTGTTGGTCAGAGGTCGTCGCTAAACGGAAACTATGACCTAGAACTTTTAAATCAACTGCAATTTGTTCACTCATGATCAAACTTCCTCATTGCTTTCAGTCGGATGCGCCAATTGTTGAATTTCTTGTGCATGTTGATCTTGAGCTGTACCTAAAATGGCTAAACGTTGAATAATCGCTTCAACTTTGGCTTTGGCATGTTCATTTTTTTGAAGCAGACGTTCACGTTCTTGCTTTAAACCTTGAATTTCTTGCTGAGCATGACGTTGTTCATTTTGCATTTTTTCTTTGACGATACGTAACTCATTACGCTCTGCCAAAATTTCCTGAAAACGATTTTTTAGATCAGTACAGCTTTTTTCGAGGCGGCTGTATCGGTCAGCCAAAGCAGTTGCATCAGTATTGAGCTGTTGAAGTTGAGCACGTGAATCAGTTAATTGCTCATTCAGTGTTTCAATTTCTTCTTGTTTCGAGGTGATAATGCCGTTCTTATGTACAATTTGAGCATGATGCTGCTCATTAGATGAGTTTTTCTCATCTTGTAAGGCACCATTTTCGCTTTCAAATTGCGCCAGTCGCGTTTTTAAAACGCTAATATGCGCTTGGAGACGCTGTAATTCTTCTAACATAACGTAGTCGCACAGTCTTGCAAACAAAGGTAATATATACGAAGTATAGAGATTGGATAAGCGAATGCAAGACGATATTTCAGGTTGGTCAGATTGGTCCCACAATTTTTCTAAAATTGAAGAAATTTCAAGCCCAAGTGAGTTACATGGTTTACTCACCGGTATAGTTTGTGTGTCAAAACCACCGAGTCGTGAAGAGTGGCAACAAATTTTAGCAACGCTTGATGTTGCTGAATTAGATGAAGATGCATTGGCATTGTTAACTGAAGAAGCAGAAGATGTAGCTCATTCACTTTCAGATGATGAACTCGACTATCTTCCTTTATTACCAGATGATGATCACTTACTTGGTGAGCGTGTGCAAGCCTTGGCAGACTGGTGTGCAGGTGTGGTTCTTGGTTTTGGTTTAGCAGCAGGACATCTGCGTACCAATGAACAAGAATTGATTGAGCATTTACAAGATGTCGCTTCAGTAGAATTTGAAGATTCAGATGATGATGAAGAAGGTGAAGAAAGCTATCAGGAATTATACGAATTTGTACGTTTAATCCCAGTGAGCCTGTCGATGGGACGTACCAAAGTTGATGTTTCAGAAACACCGTTGCTACAACTGAGCGCTAAAAATTCATCGGCTCAAGTGGGTAATGTGGTTGAAATGTTCACCCCGCATCGTCCAAGCTAAGGCATTAATTTTGCTTATATCTATGTGAGGTATTACGTGTTTTTATATGTGCCTCACATAGATTGAGAGATTCATATTCAATTGAATCAAAATTTAAACAATATCAGCCAGCAGGTATAAGAAGTACTTAAATGAAGAAATTAACTCAAGCGGATTTTCAAGAACGTCGAGACATCCTTGCGGGTGAAATGGGACTACGTAGTATTGCAATTATTGCCACGAGCAAAGAAGCCATGCGTAATCGCGACGCAGATTATAAATTTCGAGCTGATAGTAGTTTCTTTTATTTAACAGGTTTTGCTGAACCTGAAGCGGTTGCAGTGATTGAAACCTTTGATAGCGAAGAAGAAGGTTATAGCTATAGTTTGTTCTGCCGTGAACGTGACCGTGAAATGGAAATTTGGAATGGCTACCGTGCGGGTGTAGATGGGGCTGTAGAAGATTATGAAGCTGATGAAGCTTATGCAATTGATTTGCTTGATGAAGAAATTTTAGAAAAATTACAAAATAAAGATAAATTATTCTACCGTATTGGGCAGCAACCAGATTTTGATGCTCGTGTGGCGCAGTGGATTTCGGCTGCAAGTGGTGAATCACGTAAGGGTGCAAGTGCGCCTGCTCAAGTCATTCAACTAGATCGCATCATTGATGAAATGCGTTTGCATAAGTCTAATGATGAACTTGAATTGATGCAGATTGCTTCGGATATTTCAGCAGAAGCGCATACTCGTGCCATGCAAACGGTTAAACCAGGCATGATGGAATATGCACTAGAAGCAGAACTGAATTATGTCTTTGGTAAAAATGGCTGTGTGCCTTCCTATAACAGCATTGTCGGCGGCGGTGAAAATGGCTGTATTTTGCACTATGTGGAAAATGACAAAGAACTCAAAGATGGTGATTTGGTACTGATTGATGCAGCATGTGAATATCAGCTGTATGCTTCGGATATTACCCGTACCTTCCCAGTCAACGGCAAATTTAGCCCAGAACAAAAAGCGCTTTATAATGTAGTGCTCGATTCGCAAATTGCGGCGATTGATGCTGTGCGTATTGGCAACTCTTATAAAGAACCGCATAACGTTGCAGTGCGTATTTTAGTTCAAGGCTTACTGGATCTTGGGATTATGCAAGGAGATATTGACGAGATCATTGAAAAAGAAGCTTACCGTCAGTTTTATATGCATGGTACGGGTCATTGGCTTGGTATGGATGTGCATGACGTCGGTTCATACAAGCAAGACGGTGAATGGCGTGCCTATGAAGAAGGCATGGTTGTAACGGTTGAACCGGGGCTCTATATTGCGCCTGATGATGAAAGCGTTGATGCGAAATGGCGTGGTATCGGTATTCGTATTGAAGATGATGTGGCTGTAACTAAAGCAGGTCCACGTGTTTTAACAGCTGCAGTGGTCAAGTCGGTGGAAGACATTGAAGCCTTGATGGCGCAGTAACTTGCAATGAATAAAAAAAGCCGGTCAGTTGATCGGCTTTTTTTGTGTACAAGAGTTTTTTATGTTAATTAATTTTTTTCTATGTAAATCTGATAGTTTTATGAAGAGTAAGCTAGTAAAAACCTCTCGATATCCTCAATCATTCTGTGAACATTTTCCTCTGTAAACTGATCATAGTTACCATGGGCTGCATTATTTCGAATATCAGCCATAGCTGTGATGAGTTTTTGTTGGAGAGGGTTGTAAACTCCTGCTTTTGCTAAGTCTTCATTTAATCGTGTTAATTTTTTCTTCTCTAATTCTATTTCATTATTTAAACATAGTTCTTTAATTGCGGTTTCTAGAACTACACCAGCAATCACAGCAGCTGAATTTTTATAACCACTATTTAAGAGCGACCGTGCTTGCTCTAATTCACTATCAAAAACTTCTGCTTGAACGATTTGTTTGAAAGAAGTTAAAAAACCATTTTTAAAATCATCATATGCTGCTTTCAAAATTGGAATTAATCTACTGATTATTCTAGTGTTAGTATCAAAGCTTTGAGTTTCTTCAGCATCTAAAAAATCACGGTAATGAATAGATTTTTCACCACATGATAGCAATAATAGATTTTTAACTTTAACTTTCCATTCAAGGTAAAGAGCATCACCCTCATCACCCAACGTATCATAGCTTCCGCTATATTCTGAATAAGCTTTTTTTGCCATAGCTTTGATAGAAGCAGAATCGTTTAGTAGTTGTTCATAGCGTTGTAATATTTTTTGACTCATATTGATCCAAATATTTTGACTGAATTATTTAAATATTATTGCTATACAATAACATATATAATCATTGAGAAAATAATAAGGTCTGAATTCTTGAATGTCTCATAGTCTTTGGGTCTATTTGCGAACTATGATAAAAGTCAAAGACAAATCAATATTGGGAGAGCACAGCCTCCGACATAAAAACCAACAATTGTACAAACCAAAATGTTTTTTTCCTTATTGAGATCTATATGTTTATTTATATCCTCAATTCAATGGCTTATTAAATTTCATGGATAGGTAAAGTAAGTAGATAATATGTCTGATTGAATAGCCATCATAATAAAGAAGAGAATAAGATGACAAACTTCAGCTCAAGTTATACACGCACAGAAAAAATTAAACAGATAATTTTTCTTAGCCTAACTATGCTCATTATTTGCATATTGCATTTCATGGTTTTTCCATGGTTGAAGAGCACAAATTGGTTTCTCTGTCATCCCCATGAATTTGATGTGCTATATGGCTTCTTTACTATTTTTACTTTATTTTATTTGTAATGCTGCATTTTCTATTTTATTGACCTCGAAATATACGTACTGTGCGACTAAAGCAATATCCATTGCCTGTGCAAAAAACATAGTGACCGCAGCCATATCAATATGGCATAAAAGCCACATGGCGTGCGTATCTTTCAATTCTAATGATTCCATTCTGGATTGTGATGAGCGTATGGGGTTACTCAATCACACAGGATTTAAAAGCATCGCTCAATCCTCACAAACTACAACAAGAGCGTGTATTACAATGTCAAAAAACTGAGTCATGATGTAAGATAAATCCAATATATAAATGACGTATTTCGACACTCGAATCGAATACAACAGATAAGGAAACAAGCATGCAGCAAGAAGTCATCATAGTTGGTGGTGGTATGGTCGGTTTAAGTCTGGCACTCATGTTGGCCAAAGACAAAATTGGCGTAAAACTTTTAGAAGCCACTAAATACCCCAATTATGATGATGCAAACCTTGAGCCTTATCACTCGAGTTTTGATGCACGAAACAGCGCCTTGTCACGCCGTACGGTGCAAATTTATCAAGAACTAGGCCTCTGGGATGCTTTGCAGGAACACGCCACACCTATTTTAGAAGTGAATATTACAGAGCAAGGCAGTTTTGGTAAGGCAAGACTCAAAGCAGAACAAGAAAAAGTCGAAAGCTTTGGACAAGTTATTGAAAATGCATGGCTCGGCCGTGTGCTGCTCACAGAAGTCAAAAAAGAACCGCTGATAGAATTAATTGACGGCGTACAAGTGACTTCGCTGACGCAGGATGCAGACCATGCCTATATTGAAGCAAAGCGTGCTAAAGAACAGCTCAAACTACAATCTAAAATTGTGATTGCCGCCGATGGCCGTGATTCATTCTGCCGTAAAGCCTTAGGTATTGGCGCATCGGTGCATGATTATGACCAAGTGGCGATTGTCACTACAGTACAAACCTCTAAACCGCATGGTTATGTCGGTTTCGAGCGTTTTAGTCCGCTTGGTCCGCTAGCGCTGCTGCCACTTCCAGGTGAATACCGTCGCTCAGTGGTTTGGCCTGTTCCTAAAGGAACTGAAGGCGAGTGGATGGGTGATGAAAATGATCAGCACTTCTTAGATGCTTTACAAGAAACCTATGGCGACCGTGCAGGTAAATTCCAAAAAACTGGTAAACGTTTCAGCTTCCCATTGTCGCAAGTACTTGCAGAGAAACAAGCTGTAGGTCGTGTAGTGCTCATGGGAAATGCTGCACATACCATTCACCCAGTTGCTGGTCAGGGCTTTAACTTATGTATGCGCGATGCCTATGTACTACGCCGTTATTTAAAAGAGCAAGTTGAAAAAAATGCAGATCTGGGTGATGCAGCTATGTTGCTTGATTATGAAAAATCGCGCCTGACCGATCAGCAGCGGGTGATTAAATTCTGTGATTCAGTTGTTCGTGGTTTTAGCAACCAGAACCCATTTTTAAAATTGATTCGCAATACTGGATTAGTTGCCTTTGATACCATTCCGGGGATTAAGCCTTTGGTCGCGAATTATGCAATGGGGCTAAAAGCATGAGTTTAAATCAAACAAATGTACTGGATGCCGTGATTGTCGGCGGCGGCTTGGTCGGTGGCTTAACGGCATTGCTGTTGGCGCAAGGCGGTGTGCAGGCTACGGTATTGGATGCGGCACCTATTTTGGATGCAGAAAAAACCAAAAGTGTTGCGAATCCTCGAGTTTTGGCGCTCAGTCAAGCCACCATTCATTTACTCAAGACTGTGGGTGTTTGGGAAAAGCTTGCCCGTCAGCAGCCTTATACTGGTATGCAGGTGTGGAATAAAAATGGCTATGGAGAAATCAATTTTGGTCATGTGGCAGAGCAAACACCATCAGTTGAGCAAGCTTTAGGTTCAATGGTTGAACCAAGTGTATTGAATTTAGCCATTCAAGAAGAAATGCTAGAACAGCTTGAAGACTACCGAACCCAAGTTAAGGTCAGTCGAGTTGAGCGTGGCGTTGGTGTGTGGATCATTCACCTCGCAGATGGTACCCAGCTCAAAACAAAACTGGTGATAGGTGCAGATGGTGCAAACTCATTTGTCCGTGAGCAAGCTTTCATCGATCTAGATGTATTGGACTATAAGCAAGCCGGTGTGAGCTGTGCAATTAAAACCTCCCAACCGCATCAGCATTTAGCACGTCAAATTTTCTTAGAAACTGGCCCTTTAGCATTTTTGCCGATGGCGAGTCTGAAAAAAGAAGAAAGCGGTTATTGGCAATCGATTGTGTGGACCTTACCAGATGATTATGCCGATGAATATGTGGCTTTATCCGATGTTGAATTTACTGCGTTGCTCACTCGAGAAAGCCATCACATGCTCGGCGAAGTCTTAGAAGCAACGCCACGTGCTAAATTTCCATTGAAGGCACGAGCTGCACAGCAATATGTTCATGATGGTCTAGCGCTGATTGGAGATGCGGCCCATGTGATTCATCCGCTTGCAGGACAAGGCGTGAATATTGGCTGTTTAGATGCAGCGGTGCTTTGCGATGTGCTTTTGACCGATAAAAAACGAGGTGTGTGGGCACATGAACAAAGTTTGAAGCGCTATGAGCACCGCCGTAAAGGGCAAAACGATGCCATGATGCATAGTATGTCCGCGATTGGTTGGTTAGAAACCACCACTTTTTCACCTGTGGTGTGGGCGCGAAACTTTGGTTTAAAACAAGTGGAAAATCAGACTGTTCTAAAAGATGCGTTTATGGCTCAAGCCAATGGTCTGAGTATTTTAAAAGAGACAATCTACGCAGCTTAGGTCAAAGTCTGATATTTTTTAGACAGTCGTATAAACAAGGTTACGATTTTGATTAAAAAAGATACGATTTTTTGGTTGTGGGTACTAGTCGAAATGCTCAGAGATTGCTAAATTTCTGTTAATTTAAAACCAGCCATTCGCTGGCAAACAGAAGTCATTCGCGGGGAGAACACAATGACTGATATGAACGATTATGATGATCCAGAAGATTCAGTAGTTGATGAAGATGAAGCACAAGCAGCTGAAAAAGGTGCAGGTGACGCAGCTGATTCTGCCTCTGATGGTGACACCTCTGAAGCTGAAACATTAACAGTGACTGCAAAACTAAAACAACGTCAGGCGCTTGAAGATGAAGTTGCTGCGTTCTTAGCGCGTGGTGGTCGTATTACCGAAGTCCCTCCAGACGAATCGGCAAAAGATTAAAAATGAAAAAACACCACGTCATGTGGTGTTTTTTTTTGCTTCATTCGCTTGTGCGAGGCTGAAGGTCATTCATTTTTAAACTAAGCATGTTTAGTTATGACGTTGTGAAGTTATTTTAAGTCGTCTTTGGCTTCATATATTTACGACTGATCGCGTAAATAGGATAGAACACAAAATGCAGTAAAAGCAAAAACATACAATTGATAATGAATGCAGCAATATACGGCGGTGCATGCATGGCCGCCACAGCAGCGACAAAAGATTGAAAAAGTAATACCGCACTCAAAACGACATAAGCCCAATAGCGATGCCTATCCCAAAATTGGCTCAGTTTTAGTAAATTACCGACTACAAAATAGAGGGAACAATATCCACAGACCATCGCAATCGCGCTATGATCGGCCGTCATTTGCTCGCCACTAATATAGTGCGGATAGGGTTGAATGCCAGTATAAATAATATATGCAAGGGCCGTGAGCCAAACCAGATTAAAGAGAATGAACATCAGCGGTTTTTTGACAGACAGATTTATGGACATGTTATAAGCAACTTTTTTCATTCTATTTAAATTATTGTATGGGATAGCTTATGGAACCCGTAGGTCCCATAAGCGGTTCAAATTAAAAATAAAAAAAATTAAGCTTAATCGTTCGCTTGGGTTAATTCTAAAGCACGTTGATAGGCTACTTTCTTTTTAATCCCAGTTAAATCTGCAGCCAACTGAGAGGCAGCTTTAACGGACAAGTCTTGAAGTAAACGGGTCAACAATTTGTCTAACTTTTCTTGCTCTAGGTCTTTTTCTTCGGTCGCACCACCAATCACCAATACGATTTCGCCTTTTTGCTGATTGTGATCAGATTCGACAAAATGAACCAATTCGCCCAAAGACATTTTTTTAATAGTTTCAAATGTTTTGGTAATTTCACGTGCAAAGCCCACAGGACGATCTGCACCAAAGACATTCGACATATCTTTTAGGCAATCCACAATACGGTGCGGCGCTTCATAAATAATCATGGTTTGAGTTTCGTCTTTCAGTTTTTCCAGTGCTAAAAGACGTTGTGACTGTTTAGACGGTAAAAAGCCTTCGAAACTAAAACGGTCACTGGGTAGGCCGACAGCACTGAGAGCTGCAATGGCAGCACAGGCACCCGGCACAGGAATGACACGAATATTTTTTTCTTGTGCAGCACGAACCAGTTTAAAGCCGGGGTCACTGATCAATGGTGTGCCTGCATCACTAATCAGCGCCATATTTTCACCCTTTTCGAGGCGTTCAATCAGCTGGTCTATTTTGTTGCTTTCGTTATGGTCGTGGCAGGCGGTTAAAGGTGTATTGATACTAAAATGTTTAAGTAATTGTGCTGAAGTTCGTGTATCCTCGGCGGCAATAATTTTAACCGACTTCAATACCTCAATTGCACGATAACTAATATCATCTAAGTGCCCGATTGGAGTTGCAACAACAAATAACTGAGCACTCATAGGTTTCTCCATGTTGGATAATAAGAACAAAATTTTGGGTCTTTGCCTTTTAAGCAGTATGTTTACTGCTGCACAGGCAAACGTCTTGGTCATTCTACCTGAATCTGGTCCTATGGCGCGAGCCGCATCCAGTATTAAGCAAGGTTTCAATAGCGCATATCAATCATCAGACTACAAAGTGCCCATTAAGTTTGTAGATTCAAATCAAAAGCAAATTGCAGTGATATTGAAGCAACAGGTAAATAAAAAAACTCAATTGGTGATTGGCCCTTTAGCACGTCAAGACGTTGAAGCACTTGTAAAGGCAAAGCCTAAAGTCCGCGTGTTGGCTTTAAATGAAACGACGAGCCAAATTCCCAATGTTTGGCAGTACAGTTTATCGAAACGTGATGATGCCTTAGCACTTCAAAAAGTCTTTGAAAAAGACAAGTTAGCGCAAGTGCTTGTTCTACGTCAGCCTGCAACAGAGGCAGAACATGAATTATTGCTCATGTCCTTAATCAGCCAAAGTTCAGTACCTATTCAAGTGGTTGAACAACTCCCAACGAAGCTAGACAAAAATCAAGGGGTGCTGTTGCTGGGCAATAATGAATGGTTAAACAGTCAAAAAAAACTACCCAAAATGAAACTATATAGCGTCGCCAATGCGATTGAAGCCACTAAGCCCATTCCTGTAGGGCTGAAATTTTGTGATGCACCTGCCTTACATGATGCGCGTTGGCCAGACCTGATCCGAGCTTATGAGGAAAATCCAGTAGATATGCCATATCAACGTCTTTTAGCTTTTGGTGGGGACACATGGCATATCGCAAAACAATATTTGCAAGAACCGAAATTAAAAAGCATTGAGTTTCAGGGGCGAACAGGGCTAATCAGAATTAGTCAAAATAATATTCAGCGTGTTCCTCACTGCTATGAGCGAAGTAAAAAAGGCATCGTGGCGATCTCACTTTAGGGATGAAACGATGCAGCTAAACTTAGAGCAGATGAATTTGGGACAGATGAATCTGGGGCAGTGGGCAGAACGGCAAGCGCTGCGTTTGGTTGAGCAGCAAGGCTATGTACAGGTGCAACAGAATTATCATAGTCGTTATGGTGAAATTGATTTGATCGTTGCACGTGGTCAAGAATTGGTGTTTATCGAAGTTAAAGCCCGTTCAAATACCCGCTATGCCCAAGCCATCGAAAGTATTTCCATTCACAAACAACGTAAGATGATGAAGACTGCGTTGCTTTTTTTAAATGAACAGTCACATTTTCAAAATTATTATTGTCGCTTTGATGCAATTTGTTTTGATTTTTATCAACACTTTGCAAAAACACTACAGCAAGATTTTTCTAAATACCCGTATCATCAGCAATGGATTGAAAATGCTTTTACTTTTGATCAAGAGTTGATTAATCTCTGATAAAACAAACTGTGTAAACGCATAGAAAAATACGTGTGGAAATTTGAGGAGTCGTGCTGAGTGGTTAAGCGTATTGCAATAACGATGCTTTGTGTCGCAAGTTTATCTGGCTGTGCGAGTTTTATTTCGAATGGAACAGGATCAGCACCTGTAGGAACTGAAAGCGGCGCACGCTCATTGGGACAAGTTTTTATTGACTCTTCCATTGTTCGAACAGCAAAAATTAACTTATATAAATTAGATACTCGTTTTAAACAGTCACGTGTCAATATTGAAAGTTTTCATGGCAATGTCTTATTGACTGGGCAAGTGCCAGATAATCATTTAAAAGAATTGGCAGAAGAAAATGTCCGTTCAATGAGTGATGTCAAAACTGTACATAACTATATTACAGTGGGTAATCAGATCAGCTATAGCACCATCATGCAAGATACTGCGGTCACTGCGAATACCCGTGGTTTGATTATGAAAGCGCCTGTGGTATCTGACAGCAAAGTACACATTCATACTGAAGATGCTGTTCTTTATGTGATGGGCCGTTTAAACAGTGCGGAAATCACAGACTTAAATCAAATCTTGCAACAAGTGGGTAATGTAACGCGAATTATCACTTTAATCGATAATATTGATCAGAACCCAAATCCACAGGCACGTTCAATTAACTCAAGTTACACCACACCTGCTGTAGGTAATGTGCAACCTGAAGTACAAACGCCTGTAGCGATAGATCCGGATGCTGTTGATCCAAATGCTCAATAAAATGTCGGAAATGATGCTGTAAAATATGAATCAATGGTCTCTGCGGCTTCAGCAAAAAATGGATTTGGCTAAATCTTTATACCGAAATTTTCGGTTATATGATTTTGGCAGTTATGCATTAAATCGACTGACACCCAAACAAGGATATCATGTTCAAAACAATATCCCTTATGGTCTAAAAGCGCGCCATCGCCTAGATTTGTATCGCACGTCAGCACCTCGTCAGCAACGTCCACTCATCGTATTTGTACATGGTGGAGCGTGGATGCATGGTGACAAAAAGGACTATGGATTCATTGGTGAAGCTTTTGCCAAAGAAGGCTTCGATGTTGCTGTCATTAATTACCATCTCGCACCTGAATATATTTTTCCGGCTTCAATTGATGATCTTAGCCTTGCATTAAACTATTTGACGCAGTCTCAGCATAAGTTGCAGATTGAAGTGGAAAATGTGGTGTTAATGGGACATTCGGCAGGGGCATTTAATGTCATGTCTGCACTGTATCATCCGACGCCTTATCAGCTACAAGTGAAAGAGAATATTCGTGCAATTGTGGGATTGGCAGGGCCATATCATTTTGATTATAAAGGTGATCCGATTTGTGCAGATGCCTTTGATCAAAATGTACCGTATCAACAAGTGATGCCGTATTATTTTGTTGAGCACAATCAAGTGAAGCATTATCTATTTACTGCGGATAAAGACAATATCGTTGGCTATAGCAATAGTGAAGATTTAGATCGTCGATTAAAAGCCTCAGGCAACCACAGTCAGTTGATTCAAATCCCACGTGTTGGGCACATCACGATGATTGGTTCAGTTTCGAGTTTATTTAGTCGCTTCTTTAAAACCAAAGCTGAAATCATGCGTGTACTCGATGAAATTAGTCCACCTTAATGTCTTTGGTTAAATGATTGAAAATAAAAAAACCGCCAAGTATGGCGGTTTTTTTATTGCATGATTTATTTACTAAAAATAGCTACTTATAACCATGCTTCGGTGTCATCTGCAACAGCAGACCCATGGATGACATGCATAATCATCGAATGGGCGATACTTCCTTTGAACGGAATTTCAGGTAATGCATCAAATTTAAAGAAAGCCGCATCACTGATTTCTTCTTCTTGTAATTGAAGCTCACCTGAAGCATATTCTGCTTTAAAGGCGATCATTAAATTACTTGGGAAAGGCCAAGGTTGGCTTGCCAAATATTGAATATTTTTGACCTTCAGCCCAACTTCTTCTTCAGTTTCACGACGAACTGCTTCTTCTAGAGTTTCACCCACTTCAACAAAACCTGCGATCAGTCCATACATAGCACGGACATTTTTTGCATTTTTTGCCAATAAAATTTCATCTTCACCACGGGTAATGACGGTAATGACACAAGGATTGACACGAGGGTATTGGTGATAACCGCAAGCAGGGCAAACCATAGCATATTCTGTGGCGTGGACTTGAGTTGCAGTACCGCAGTGGCTACAAAATTTATGATTACGGCGCCATTCTAAGAGTTGAATAGCACGGCTGGCTTGTTCAAATTGCTGAACATTCCAAAGTTGTAAAAGCTGACGAATAGGGATGAGCTGTAAGCCTTCAGGAATTGGCTCATTTTCAAGTAGATCACGGGCAATCACTTGATCACCCGTGCCAATATTTAAATCACTTGCGAGTTGTTCAACTTCGGGAAGTTGAAAGTTTTCATCGACCAGCAATTGCTGTTGTTTGAAGATATACGCAAGTGATAATTTAGACATTAGGCTGCTGCTGATTTCAGTTTTTCGCTACTGTCCAATGCTACCTTAAACATGCCCTGTAAAACAGGTTGTTTGTTCTTTAAATTGTCAATCAACATATCTGCGCTTGCCAATGAATCTAATGCTTGATTCACTTCGTTTGCTTCAATCGCTGTTGAAGATTCAACTCGTTTCAAAATGAATTGAGCTGTTGAATTCAGCGCATTTTGAGCTGCATCTGCATTGAGGAACAACATTGCACCACCAATTTCACGGAATTGAGTTGCAGTCGCTTCAAGTTGTGTCAAATCTTGGTTTTGTAAATACAGAACCAAAGATTGGCTAGCAGCATCAATTAAAACCTTGGTCTCATTTAACAGAGCAGCGTGTGCTTCATCTAAACGGTCGAGTGAAATATTCATATTATTCACACGAAGTTGTAAGCGGCTAGAAGTGTGATGACGTTCAAGCACACCAATCGAGTTCATGGCAGACAAGATATTGTTCATCAACTGCTGGGCAAAGCTTTCATCTTGTAAAATCTCAGCATTACCTAATGACGCAGCTTGACGCGACAGGTCGTTATACGCTTCATTTAAGTTCAAGACTTTGAAAATATTTGCCAATTCGTTCAATTTCGCTTGAAGTTCTTGGGTTTTTTCAGGCGTCATATTTTGATAGTTAAATTCAATATCATTACGAATTTGCGTCATTTCAGTCGTAACCAATTCACCAATGGTATGCATGGTTTCGAAGTCAGGACCATATAAATGACGACTGAAAACTTGCAATTGGGTGTCGGTAAGAAGGTCTTCACCGATATTTAACTTGCCACGAATATGATGAGAAATGTCATCTTCTTGGCTAATGCTTAGACTTAAGACATTGGCTAAATCAGAAATGGATGCTTTAAAGCGCTCAGTTCCTGCAAAATATTGAGCTATATTGCGTTCAATGCTTACCAAGGTACGTAAACGAGCATCGGTAATTAAGATTTGATCAATTTGATTAAATGCAACAAAAACCAAGTTCCAGTATTGTTTGCTTGGATGTTTATCTGAAAGACCTGCTAAATACGCACCGACCAATTTAATCGCTTGCAGATCCAGCTCAGTTTCTTCTTGTTTAATCAATTTATTCAACGCCAACTTATACAGACGGTGAACGTATTTTGATTTTTCAAGTGCAGGAGCTTGAGGTAGGTCAAAGTCAGGAGTAATACAATCGAGTAGGGACTCAATGTGTTGGCCTTCCGACGTTAAAGGTTTACCTAAAGACAGTTCTAGACGATTCAGACTGTCGAGTAGGAACTGTGGGATTTTAACTTCACGTAAGCAGATAAATTCAATATAGCGTTTCAGCATGGTTGTGCCTTCGCTCAGTGCGATGACATCTTGAGTGTTAATTTGCGCAGGATTCCCCATGATCTTGCGCATTAACTCTGCTGAATATTGAGCGATTTTTGCCAAACTTGGCATATCAACTAAAGCTAATACTTGAGCACATTGTTCAAATTGAATCAGTGCATCATCAATCCCGAAAGGTAAAGTTTGATCTTCAACTAAGGTGCTGACTGCTGATTCGACTAACTTGATTGAGTTATCAACCTCATTTTTTATTATCAGCAAAGCCGTTGGATCAAAATGGATAGAGGTTTGGTAAGACATGTATCTGCACCTTTCCTAGATGTTTTATCTTGTTTATTAACCGCCCCTTAAGGCGGTCCATGTTTATGGTTTTACTATAGCGTATGTAAGAATTGTTTATATACAAAAAGTAACACGAAATTTAGATTTTATTTCGCAAAAAGGCAAGGTGTACCATGTTTTTCTTCAAATTGTTTGACCCATGTCTCATGGGCTTCAAGTTCATCGGCTGAAGGTAAAATCACGGGTAATTCTATTTCAACAGCGGCGCGGGTTTGCGAACCATCTTCATTTTGCGAGTGGGTCAGGGCATCGATATCAAAGGATACCTGACCACCCGTCATTGCTAGGTATACGTCAGACAGAATTTCCGCATCGAGTAAGGCACCATGGAAGGTACGGTCACGTTGTGGAATTTCGTAACGACGCACTAATGCATCGAGTGAGTTTTTCTGGCCTGGATGCTTGGCTTTGGCCATAGCCAAGGTATCGGTGACTTCGCAAACTTCAGATAAGGCCACAAAACCGGCACGTTTGAACTCCATATCAAGGAAGTTCATATCGAAGGTTGCGTTATGCGCAATGATTTCTGCGCCTTTTAGATAGTCAAATAAGACATCAGCAATTTCAGCATACAATGGTTTGTCTTTTAGAAAGTCATCACTGATTCCGTGAATATTTTCAGATTCACCGACAGGTTTTTGCGGGTTGATATAAATATGGATTGAGCTGCCGGTTAGTTTGCGGTTAATCATTTCCACCGCACCAACTTCAATAATGCGGTCTCCATCTTGGAAATAGAAACCCGTGGTTTCCGTATCCAAAATTAATTGTCGTGGGCCAGATACATCAACTGTTGCTGGTGTAATGACAATCATTGGATGGATTTCAGCAGCTTGCTTAGACTGTGTAGAAGCATCTGGACTCAACGTTGAAGCAGTGTCTGTTGCTTGTTGTTCTATCACAATGTCATCAATCTGCTCTGCGTCAATAGCTGACTCAGCTGAGATTTCTTCTGCTTCATCCTCGCTATCAGCAAATTCGAGTCCAAATGGATCATTTAATAGCCAGTCGGGTTCAGCTTTTTTTTTAGGTGCTTCAGCTGTAGTTGATGCCGCTAGTTTGATCTGTTCGAGGGTTTTTTCTGCGCCTAGATTGGCCAATTGATCGGCCATTTCATTTCCCGGATGGCCTGCATGCCCTTTAATCCAGTTCCATTCAATTTCCCGACCCTGACAAGTTGCATCCAGTAATTTCCACAGACCAGGATTTTTAACATCTTTCCAGTTTTTCTTTTTCCAACCATGTATCCACTCGGTAATACCTTGTTTGACATAGTTGGAGTCTGTCCAAATAATCAGTTTTGCATCGGACGGACAGTGTTGAATGCCTTCAATTGCAGCAGTCAATTCCATACGGTTATTGGTGGTTTCAGCTTCGCCGCCGCAGAGTTTTTCTTCTCCAGTTTCACGGATGATATACGCCCCCCAACCCCCTAAGCCAGGGTTGCCTTTACATGCACCATCAACATAAAGCGTGATTGTTTGAGACATAAATCAAATCCGGAGAAAAACAAGCATTCAGAACCGTATATTGTATAACGCAAATGACAGAGAGAAATCCATTTCTGGCGATTTTTTTAATTTCTTGTAACATTTATACTGAAATAGCGTTAAATTAACGCCTTGTGTCTGTGTTCTGCTTCACTACAATGGCATATCTAAAAAATAAATTTTATATGAGTTGTCTGGATTTTTTTATGTATAAATCAACTGCGACTGTCTGGCAGCCTACGTTACCACAAATTTTTAAATTTACAGTCTTGGGTTCTGCGCTCGCAGCTCTTGGTCTGACGGGCTGTTCTTCATCGCAAACGACTAAGCAGAACTCAGCAAGTAAACAAGTTGGCTCAAACTTTCTCGATGCCAATAGTTTAGATTCACTCGAAGATTTACTTTCTGCAACAGACATGCGTGCCGTAGAAGGCGATCGCCTTTTAGTACTTAAGCATGGTGATGTCTGGAAGCGTATGACTGTGGGTTTCAAAATGGATTTGAACCACTGGGATACGCGAATTGAAGCGCAGCGTGGTTGGTTTATTTCACGTCAACCATATATTGATCGTTTAAGTGCGCGTGCGTCCCGTTATTTATATCACACGGTTAAAGAAGCAGAACGTCGTGGTTTGCCGACTGAGTTGGCGTTATTACCAGTGATTGAAAGTTCTTATGACCCAGCAGCAACCTCAAGTGCAGCCGCAGCAGGCTTATGGCAATTTATTCCAAGTACTGGACGTATTTACGGCTTAAAACAAACCTCAATGTATGATGGTCGTCGTGACGTAGTGGAATCAACGCGTGCAGCTTATGAGTTTTTAGGTGCGCTACATAACCAGTTCGGTTCGTGGGAATTGGCTTTGGCTGCATATAATGCAGGGCCGGGCCGCATTCAACAGGCGATTAACCGTAACCGTGCAGCTGGTTTGCCAACCGATTATTGGTCGCTAAAACTGCCACAAGAAACTATGAACTATGTCCCACGTTTCTTGGCTGTTGCTCAAATTATTAAAAATCCAAGTGCCTATGGCGTAAGTTTGCCGCCAATTGCCAACCGTCCACACTTTCGTGAAGTGGCTGTAGGGCCTGCAAATTTAAATGAAATTGCATCTATTACCGGTTTAAGCCGTGCAGAACTCTATGCACTAAACCCGGGTCATCGTGGCGATGTGATTGATAGTAGCAGCCCAATGCGGATTTTAATTCCTGCGGATGTGAGTCCATCAGTCGATGCACGTTTGAAAAAATTACAATCAGGTGGTTCATCAGGTTATTGGGCAAGTAATTCAACTTATAACTTACCAAAAAATAATGTTGAAATAACACCGTCACGTGTTACTCCGCCGGAATTAAATAGTAAAACTATTCAGCCTGCAAAAGTGACGCCACCTACGCTGACCACACAGCCGACAGTGACAGCTTCTGCCAAACCACCTGTAGTCGCTGCAACGGTAATGCCAAGTATTCCATCAGGAACGAAAGGCAAAACACCAATGGGATCATCTGCTTTGGCTGCATTTGCATCGAATAGTGATATTCCAAGTGCGCCGCGTATTCCAGTCGCTGTAACACCTACGACGCCTGTGAAAGCCGTGTCTGTCGAGCCACCACTCAGCGCAAATGAGCGCGAGCAAATTATGGCGGCTATTAAAGCTGAAGGTGAGACCAAAACAGTCGATGAGGTATTAAAACCAGTAGCGACCAAAGCAGAACAAGAAGAAGTCGTTCAGGAAATTAAAGCTATTGCGCCGAAAGGCACTGAAATTGTCGATCCTTACGATGGCAAGATTAAGTTGACTGCGATTCAGACCAGTCAGTCGATTGCAGATCAACAAGGTAAAGAACTGACTAAAGGTTTCTCTTACCCGAAAAGCGTGGCTGAAAATACAGGTGCAGATTCCGAAGAAGCCAAACGCAACCAAGGTAAAAATGTCATTCGTACAGATTCTGAAATTGTAGTTGTACCACCTAAAGGTAAACGCAGTACTTATACAGTTTTGGCGGGCGACACATTAGCATTGATCGCGATGAAAAATGGCGTGAATTGGCGTGATATTGCAGCTTGGAACCAAATTTCGCCAGATTCGACCTTGTATGTTGGTACGACCATCTATTTATATGATGCGAAACCAATTGTGCAAAATAATGAAGAATCGAAAGCCAAGCCTATTGCAGATAGCTATGTAGTCAAAGCAAATGACAGTCTTACAGCTGTTGCGAGTCAATTTGGTTTAAGTACGAAGCAACTCGCAGACTACAATGGTTTAACCACCACGAGTGGTTTATATGTTGGGCAGAAATTGTCCTTAAAAGAAACACCTGCATCTAAAGCAAAATTGGAAGCTGACAAGAAAGCAGCTCAAGTTGTCGAAAAATCTGCAAAAGTTCAAACAAAATCCTACACGGTAAAACGTGGTGAATATCTAAAACTCATTGCAGATCGTTATGCGCTGTCAAATCAAGAGTTGGCAGATTTAACAACAGGCTTAACGGCTGGCAGTAGTTTGATGGTGGGGCAAAAAATTAATGTGCCATTACAAGCTGTAGCCGAGGTTGAGAGCAAAGTAGAGAAGCTCGACAGCAAAGTCGTAAATCGCATTGAAAATATCAAAGTTGATCCTGCATATAAAGTTGAAAGCTATAAAGTGCAGCGTGGTGATACGCTTTACAGTATTGCGACGCAGTCAAAAATCAGTTTGTCAGAATTGGCGAGTTTAAATGACATGTCGGCAAACAGTGGGCTGATGGCGGGGCAAAGCATTAAAGTACCTGCAATTTCAACTGTTCCAGATACTTATGTGGTGCAGTCTGGCGATACACTGACAGGTATTGCTAGCCGCTATGATTTGGGCATGGACTATGTCGCGAATTTAAATGGCATAGAGCGTAGTTCAGGTCTACGTGTTGGGCAGAAATTAAAATTAACAGGTGATGTTGCACCGGTTAAAGTAGAAACCAAAGTTGAGTCGACCAAAACTGAAAGCAAAACCAATACACGAACGAATTCTGCTGAAGTGACCGATATTCATGTGGTGAAATCAGGTGAAACGTTGGGTGTGATTGCGAAGAAATATCATCTTCAATTGCGTTATTTAGCCGAGTTAAATGGCCTAAATACCAATAGTGCGATTCGTGTAGGGCAGCGTTTAAAAGTTGATGGTGAACTCCCTGCTGATGTAGCTAGTAAAGCAACTGAAACTAAAAAAACGGAAGCTAAATCTTCTACGAGCAATGTGAAACCAGCAAATACTGAAAGCTATACTGTGAAATCAGGCGAGTCTTTAAATTCGATTGCTAGTCGGACAGGTTTAACTGTGGCAGCATTGGCTGAATTAAATAACTTGAATCCGCGTGCAGGACTGCGTGTCGGTCAAAATTTACAAGTCCCTAAAACTATTAGTGAATACCGTATTAAACGCGGCGATACGCTGATTGGTTTGGCAAGTCGCTATGGACTAGACACATCAAAACTCGCTGAAATGAATGATATGCAACCGTCTGCTCAGTTACGTATTGGTGACGTGATTAAAGTACCGAATTAAGCAACGACTACAGGGAGTTGTCATTGATGTTGGTGTCGTTCAAATCAGCACATCAAGCTATTGGGATGTGTGTGCTTAGTCTGTTCGGTCAAAGTGTGTGGTCTGCGATACAGACCACGCCTTATATTGCGATTCATAGCACACCCAAATATGACTCTGTCAAAGTCATGCCTTATGCCAATGCTTCTGCACCCAAAGGTGGATATTTAAGTACTTCATCAAATGGGACATTTGACAATTTAAACAGTATGAATGGTAAGGGCAGTGCGGCTGAGGGGGTAAATTATTTATTTGACTCCCTTATGGATAGGTCTTTAGATGAACCTGGCGTGCTGTATCCATTATTAGCTGAGAAGGTCACGTTCGATCCCGATCATACGAATTTTGTCATTTATCACTTAAATCCAAAAGCACGATTTAGTGATGGTTCAGAACTCACTGCTGAAGATGTTAAATTTAGTTTTGATACTTTTCAGACCAAGTCAAACCCAGGTTTACAAATGTATTTGGCAGATTTAGATAAAACCCAAGTGTTATCTAAATATGAAGTCAAAATGACCTTTAAGTCGGGTAATAACGCTGAAATGCCATTAATATTGGCGCAAATGCCGATTTATTCCAAAAAAGATTGGGCAAAAAAAGATTTTACTAAAATTACTATGCAGCCGATTTTAGGTTCTGGCCCGTATTTACTTGATCGAATTGATTCTGGCCGTAGTATTAGTTTTAAGCGCAATCCTAATTATTGGGGACGTGATTTAGTGATTAATCGCGGACGATATAATTTTGATCATTTGAAATATGTCTATTACCGAAATTTAGATGTTGCTTTTGAAGGCTTTAAGTCTGGCCAATATACTTTGCATGAGGAATTTACAGCACGAAAATGGGTGACGGAATATAAGTTTCCGTCCATCACTGCAGGAATGGTGGTGAAGTATCGTGATAAGCATGAAAATCCAATTGCAACTCAAAGTTTTGTATTTAATACGCGTCGATCGCCGTTTAATGATATTCGTTTTCGACAAGCTTTAACCTATGCTTATGATTTTGAATGGCAAAATAAAGCTCTGTTTTATGGTCAATACCAGCGCCTACAAAGCTATTTTTCAAATAGTGAGTTAGAAGCTAAAGGGGTACCCTCAGATGCTGAAATGCAAATTTTAAAACCATTGTTAACGAAATTAACCCCTTTAGAGCGTAAAGGGGTGTTATCAAACTGGAAATATCCCGTTTCGGATGCTAGTGGATTTAATCGAAATAATTTATTGACTGCTCGTCAGCTATTAATAAATGCTGGTTATCGATTTAAAAATGGTCAATTATTAGACC
Organism: Acinetobacter sp. YH01005; assembly: GCF_013420465.1. Taxonomy (NCBI): domain Bacteria; kingdom Pseudomonadati; phylum Pseudomonadota; class Gammaproteobacteria; order Moraxellales; family Moraxellaceae; genus Acinetobacter; species Acinetobacter sp. YH01005. The sequence continues at coordinate 164,973 of NZ_VOYA01000006.1, forward strand.
GACATGGTCAAGCCATTCGTATTGAATTTCTCATTCACCAAGATGGCTTACAGCGAACATTAATGCCTTTTGTGCGCAATATGAAACGTTTAGGTGTGACTGTAAACATTCGCCAAGTGGACGTGCCTCAATATATAGAACGGATGCGTTCGAAAGACTTTGATATGACAACAAATGTTATGCCACAGTCGCTCAATCCGGGTAATGAGCAAGCGCAATTTTGGGGAAGTGCATCGGCAGATCAGCCTGGCAATTACAACTATGCTGGCATTAAAAGTCCGATCATTGATGAAGTCATACAACAGGTGATTCGGGCACCAAATCGTGAACAATTGGTGGTGCGTACCAAAGTATTGGATCGATTATTAAGAGCTGGGTATTATCAAATTCCAACCTATGGTAAAGGTGAAAAATGGTTTGCGTATTGGAATATGTATCAACAGCCAAAAGTAAAACCAAAATTATCAACAGGTATTGATTATTGGTGGAGTAATGAAGCGCAATCGAAAAAAGTTGCAAACTATTTGCGCCAACAATAAATACTAATGAATGACAGGGAATGTTAAAGCAACATGGGCACATATATTTTAAAAAGATTGCTCCTGATTATTCCAACATTGTTTTTCATTTTACTGATTAACTTTGTCGTGATTCAGATTGCACCGGGAGGACCTGTTGAACAAGCCATACAGCAAGCTGAGTCCTTTCAAGGTATGGGAAACACAGGTGGTGGTGAAACTGCGACGACAGGCAGTAAATACCAAGGTGCTAAAGGCCTCAGTGAAGAAATGGTGGCAAAAATCGAAGCGCAATATGGTTTCGATAAACCATTATTCGAACGTTTTTGGCTCATGTTAAAGGGCTATGTGACGCTAGATTTTGGTACCAGTTTCTTTAAAGATAAGCCTGTGACCCAGCTACTTTGGGAAAAGCTGCCTGTATCCTTATCCCTTGGCTTATGGAGTACCTTGCTGATCTATATGGTGTCTATTCCATTAGGCATTAAAAAAGCCCGTCAACATGGTCTGTTATTTGATAAAAGTACGTCTATTTTATTGGCTATCGGCTACGCCATTCCTGCTTTTGCCTTTGCCATTTTACTCATTGTATTTTTTGCAGGTGGTTCATATTTTCAGTGGTTTCCTCTACAAGGTTTAGTTTCAGAGAATTTTGCTGAGTTAAGTGTATTTGGCAAAATTTCAGATTATTTTTGGCATATGGTGTTGCCTTTGTTTGCTATGGTAATTGGTGGTTTCGCTGGCTTAACTTATCTGACCAAATACTCTTTTATGGAAGAATTAAATAAGCAATATGTTCTTGCTGCTCGTTCTAAAGGTTTGACCGAATCACGTGTGCTGTATGGGCATGTATTTCGTAATGCAATGCTCATTGTTATTGCTGGTCTACCAGAAGCATTAATTGGCATCTTCTTTGTGGGAAATCTATTTATTGAAATTATTTTCAATCTAGATGGTCTGGGGTTATTAGGATTTGAAGCCATTGTACAGCGTGATTATCCAGTGATTTTTGGCACCTTGTTTATTTTTACCTTGATGGGGCTGATATTAAGATTAATCAGTGATGTCATGTATCAAATGATTGATCCACGAATTAATTTTGATTCGCAGGGGGCAAAATAATGTCTCCGATCATGCAAGCACGTTTTCAACGTTTTAAAGAAAATAAATTAGGCTTTACATGCTTTATCAGCTTTGCCTTGATTTTTATGTTGTCATTAGCTGTCGAGTTTATTGCCAATGATAAACCGCTCTTGGTCAAATACGATGATTCTTTATACGTTCCCGTATTAAAAAGTTATCCAGAAACTGCTTTCGGTGGCGTATTTGAAACTGAGGCAGATTATAAAGATCCTGTGGTACAGCAACTGATTGATGATAAAGGATGGGCTGTATGGCCACTGATTAAATTTTCCTATCAAACACCGAATTTAGAGTTGGCTGTGCCTGTGCCATCTGCACCGACTGCACAAAATTGGCTCGGTACCGATGACCAAGGGCGTGATGTGCTCGCACGTATTTTATATGGACTACGTGTGTCGCTCTTGTTTGGTTTTGCATTAACTTTTGCTTCAGCCATATTGGGCATCATGGTTGGGGCGATACAGGGCTATTATGGTGGCTGGGTAGACCTCATTGGTCAACGGATTTTAGAAGTCTGGGGCGGACTACCGATGCTATTCATGGTGATGATTTTGGTCAGCATGTTTACTCCGAGTGTGTATTGGCTCTTTGTCATTATGCTGCTGTTTGGCTGGCCCACTTTGGTCGGCTTGGTTCGTGCAGAGTTTTTGCGTGCTCGTAATTTTGATTATGTCCGTGCAGCACGGAGTCTTGGCGTTACAGATAGCACCATTATGTTTCGGCATATCTTACCAAATGCGATGAGTTCCAGTCTTTCACAGCTACCTTTCATGCTCACGGCAAATATTACGGCACTGACAGCCTTAGATTTCTTAGGTTATGGCTTACCGCCTGATGCCGCGTCCTTAGGTGAGTTATTGCTTCAAGGGAAAAACAATCTGAATGCACCATGGCTTGCCTTATCGGGGTTTTTTACCTTAGCGATCGTGCTGTCTTTATTGATTTACATTGGGGAGGCGACACGTGATGCATTCGATCCTAGACGTCAATAATCATCAAGTTAATGTACCTCCCATCGTATTAGCGGTTGAACATTTACATATTTCCCATGCAGCACAGGTCTTGGTTGAAGACCTGAATTTTAATTTGCATGCAGGTGAAACGATAGCCATTGTTGGAGAAAGCGGTTCTGGTAAATCGATTAGCAGCCTAGCTATACTCGGTTTGTTGCCAAGTGATCTGCAGGTCACAGGCAGCGTCAGCCTGAATGGACAGAATATTCTTGGACTGAGTCCTGAGCAGCATCGAAACATTCGTGGACAGAAAATTGCCATGATTTTTCAAGAGCCGATGACGGCCTTAAATCCCTTACATCGTGTGGAAAAGATTGTTGGTGAGTCATTGTTGTTACAGGGATGGTCGAAGGCAAAAACACGACAGCGCGTTATAGAATTATTAAATGATGTGGGTATTCCTGATGCTGAAGATAAGTTAAGGCGCTATCCACATGAATTATCAGGCGGGCAGCGGCAACGTGTCATGATTGCCATGGCATTGGCCTTAGATCCTGATATTTTAATCGCTGATGAGCCAACCACGGCTTTAGATGTCACTTTGCAAGCGCAAATCTTAAATTTATTAAAGTCGCTACAACAGCAGCGTAATATGGCCATGATTTTAATTAGCCATGACCTGAATTTGGTCAAGCGCTATGCCGAACATGTGATTGTGATGAATCGTGGACAAGTGGTGGAACAAGGAGATGTTCAGGAAATTTTTGAGCAACCGAAGCAGGCGTATACCCAAAATCTGTTAGACCATGATTTTGGTGTAGCAATACAGGTTTCACAAACGCAGACACTTTTAAAATTACACAAATTAGGAGTGAAGTTCCCAGTCAAACAAGGCTTATTGAACCGCATCAAAGATTATGTCGTTGCGGTAGAGGCTTTGGATTTAACAGTGGCTGAAGGTGAGTCGATCGGTATTGTTGGAGAGAGTGGTTCTGGGAAAAGCTCCCTAGCATTGGCTATTGCTCGGCTCATAGAAAGTGATGGCGAAATTATGTTAAATCAACACGCCATCCATCAACTTTCAGAAAAACAGCTCAGACCTTTACGTCGTGAATTTCAAATTGTCTTTCAAGATCCATTCAGTAGTTTAAATCCACGGCTAAATGTAGAGCAAACCATTGGCGAAGGTTTGGCCTTACAGCATTTATCTGCAAATGAAATTGTACAGCGTATAGATGAAGCTTTGCAGAAAGTCGAATTAGCCAGCTCATTTAAGCAGCGTTATCCACATGAGTTATCCGGTGGGCAACGGCAGAGAGTCGCCTTAGCACGTGCGTTGGTATTACGTCCTAAATTATTGATACTCGATGAACCCACATCGGCACTAGATCGGACGACACAAAAAGCCATCGTGAAGCTACTACGGCGTTTGCAGCAAGAATTTAATATGAGTTATTTATTTATCAGTCATGATTTACACGTGGTCAAAGCCCTGTGTCAAAAAGTGTTGGTACTGCGACATGCCAAAGTCATGGAGTTTCAAGACACTGCAGATCTATTTGCACGACCACAAACGGACTATACCCGTAAATTAATTGCAGCCAGCCAATACTAAAATCAAAGCTATGGATATTTTGACATGTGTCATTGTCAAAATATCCTTGACCTTTAGAAAATAATAATTAGAGTAAATACTCAGGACTTATTATTTCATTTTGGACATTGCCATGAGCCATTTAGCTGAAAGCTTTAAAATTCGTAATACCACATTTAAAAATCGCATCATTAAAGGTGCAATGAGCGAAGCATTGGCCAATACCGCAGGCCAACCCAATCACTTACATTTTGGGTTATATGAAGCTTGGGCGAAGGGTGGTTTAGGCTGTGCCATTACGGGTAATGTCATGGTGGATTTTTGTGCTAAAAATGAGCCTGGGGTTGTTGTCGCTGAAACAGAGCGTGATTTAGCACAGTTAACACAGTGGGCTGAGCTAGGCAAGAAGCACGGCATGGTGCAATTGGTTCAACTTTCACATCCTGGCCGCCAATGTCCTAAAGGTTTAAATAAAGAAACGGTTGCACCATCTGCTGTGCCATTTAGTCCAATGTTAGCTACAACGTTTGGAACACCGCGCGAACTTCGTGAAGATGAAATTTTAGATATCATTCAGCGTTTTGCACGTGCCGCACACATTTGTGAAAAGGCAGGCTTCGAAGGCGTGCAATTGCATGGTGCGCATGGTTATTTAATTAGTCAGTTCTTGTCGCCACTGACCAATAAACGTCAAGATCAGTGGGGCGGTTCAAATGAAAACCGCATGCGCTTTTTGCTTGAAATCTATAAGGCAGTTCGTGCAGCGACGACAGATGATTTTATTATTTCGGTCAAACTCAACTCTGCTGATTTCCAACGTGGCGGAATTAGCGAAACAGATGTGATTGAGGTCTTTAAGGCAATCGATTCCGCAGGGATTGATATGATTGAAATCTCGGGCGGTTCCTATGAAGCGCCAGCGATGGCGGGTGCTAAAGAAGAAAAACGTAAAGCCAGTACCATTGCTCGTGAAGCTTATTTCCTCGATTTTGCGGACAATATCCGTAAAGAAGTGAAATGCGCGTTAATGGTTACCGGCGGGTTTAGAACCGTCCAAGGCATGAATGCTGCACTAGACAGTGGAGCTTGTGATTTTATTGGTATTGCACGTCCTTTCGCTGTTGAAGTCGATTTGGCTGATCGTTTATTGGCGGGTCAGGATGTTCGTTATGGTGTGGACAAAATTAAAACTGGCATACCGATGATTGATAAAATGGCGATTATGGAAATTATTTGGTATGCCGCTCAGTTTAAATCGATTGGTGAAGGAAAACAGCCAAATCCTAAACTTTCACCGTTAAAAGTGTTTTTTAAATATCTCAAAGGCAATTTAACCGCGGTCATTAAAGGGCAAGTCAATTCACGTAAGTCGGCTTAGTCAATCATTGAATTATTAGAATAAGGGCAATCGGCATACATCCATGTTATGGTTGCCTTCATTCATATCAATATTACTTACAATAAAAATGTCTAAAATTTTAATATTAATAGTCATTCTTTCGGGGCTCAGTTCTGCTCTCTATGCCCAGTCTACATTTCAGACGGGGGATATCATTTTTCATATCTCAAAGTCACAACAAAGTTTAAGCATTCAAAAGGCGACACATTCGCCTTATAGTCACATGGGCATGATCGTAAATAAAAATAACCAAACTTGGGTGCTTGAAGCTATTCAACCTGTGCAATATACCGCTTTAAATCAATGGATCGCGCGTGGGGAGAATGCTCACTATGTGGTGAAAAGGCTCAAACAACCCTTAAATGTGCCGCAGAAAACGAAGCTAGTACAAAATGCAGAAAAGTACTTGGGCAAACCCTATGATATTTATTTTGAATGGGATGACCGTGCAATTTACTGTTCTGAAATTGTTTGGAAAGCTTATCAGCATGCTTTAGGAATCGAACTTTCGCCGTTACAACAACTTAAACAATTTGATTTAAAACAATATGAAGTGCAGCGTCTAATGCGGCAGCGCTATGGTCAAAATATTCCGCTAAATGAGCAGGTGATTGCCCCTAAGGCCATTTATGATTCAAAACTTTTAAAAGAAATATTTAGAAATTAAGGCAATAAAAAAGCCCAAGTCGCAATGCTTGAGCTTTTTAATGAGTGGTTAAAACCAACTCGAATATGGCGTCCCTACGGGGATTCGAACCCCGGTTACCGCCGTGAAAGGGCGATGTCCTAGGCCTCTAGACGATAGGGACAGTACAGAAAGCAAATTTTAAAACCGTTTATTTCAGTCTAAGTTTTTAGACTAAATAATGGCGTCCCTACGGGGATTCGAACCCCGGTTACCGCCGTGAAAGGGCGATGTCCTAGGCCTCTAGACGATAGGGACTTAATAAAATGTACTTCTGAAAATTGGCGTCCCTACGGGGATTCGAACCCCGGTTACCGCCGTGAAAGGGCGATGTCCTAGGCCTCTAGACGATAGGGACGTTTCAGAGGTGGGCGTATATTAGGGTGAAAATCGGGGGGTGTCAAACGCTTTTCTATAAATAAATTCAGTTTTTGTTGTTGAGTGCATAAAATTAAAACAATTTGCTAAAAATGTTTGAAAAATACATTATTTATGTCGGTTTTTTCAACACTTGTAAGATTGTAGCAATAACTTCTGGATGCGTTAAATATCCAGCAATATCGTGTGGGTGTTCAATCGATGTCTGAATTTGCTGGTTGATAATGGCGGGTTGAAAATCAAATGGTGCCTGACTCAGTGGAAAAGCGCTGAGAAAATCATCATGTGAATAAAAGTTTAACCAATCGCCTGAAATTGCATCAGGTCGCTGTAAAGGCTGAGGTAAGTGGGCTTGGATGACACGAAAAGCCAAAGGTGAGCCCAAGGTGATAAAGCGCTGTATGTTGAGTTCAGGATGTAACAGTAAAAAATGATACGCAATCACGCTACCTAGCGAATGTGCAATCAACAGGGTGGGTTTCGTTTGATGTAATTGCTCATGCAGACGAGTATGAACTGCCTGAATAAAGTGTGGATTGGATAAATAGAGATAAGTTTCGACCAAAAATTTATGCAAAAGTGTGGCATGTAATTTGGGGAAATAATTCATTAAAACTGCAAAATCGCGTAGCGCAAGATCTTTGCCGAGTGCGGTGATCGATTTGAATGACTGGCTCAATCCAATAGCATCATTGAGGGTGATGTCAGGTAGATTATTTTGTACAGCATGATGCTCAAGTACTTTTGGTGATTTTTCTGGGAGTTCAGTACGATGGATAAACGGAAAATGTGGCCACGTTTGAGGCGTCAAGGTGCTGGCTTGAAGCATATTCTGCAAATGATAACGCGTGAGTAAATCTCCATAAAAAGGCATGCGCATATGGTGCTGTATATATGATAAAAAAGTCTCTTGATGGCTTTGCTTTAAGCCTTGAGACAACAGTGCAAGCCAATGCTGTTCGAGCGAACGTGCAGTTTGTTGCTGTTGATTCATGCCATGGATAAAGATGATCTGCATATTGCACCTCATCGACGGATCAGTTTTTATTCTACTTTTATTAAAATATAGCCATAAAAAAAGAGCAACCGAAGTTACTCTTTTATCGTGTTTGGCATGACAACACAGATCAATCTTTGTTGTGATACAAGGTGTAGTAGCTGATATAACACGCCACAATGAAGATCATACAGCAGATAAAGCCAGTTAACATTTCTGGGTCAAATACCATACTAATACAGGTAATCAGACAGAATACAAAACCGAGTATCGGCACGATTGGGAAGAGTGGTGCAGCAAAAGCTAAATCTTTTGCAGTTTTGCCTTCTTTATACCACTGACGACGGAAGTTGAATTGGCTTAAACAAATACTCATCCATACCACCACCATGGTAAATGCCGCGACACCTAACAAGTTTTTGAAGATGGTTTCTGGAGCGAATTGTTCAGACAGTAAGCCCGGCATACCACCGATCATGGTCACGATCACGGCAACATAAGGAATACCGCGCGAGTTCACTTTAGAGAACACTGCAGGTAATTGCTTACTATAGGACAATGACCACATCATTCGAGATGCAGCAAATAAACCTGAGTTTGCAGCAGAAAGTAGGGCTGTGATAATCACAAAGCGGATGATGTCTTCTGCATAAGGAATACCAATGTGCTGGAATACCGTTACGAAAGGTGAACTACTTACACCTTCGGCAGATAAGCCAGCTTCTTGATGGGGCAATAATGCAGTAATAACAACAATAGTACCCACAAAGAAAATCAATAAGCGGAAAATCGCCGTGTTAATGGCTTTAGGCACATTTTTCGCTGGATCTTTGGTTTCACCCGCAGCAACACCAATCAGTTCAGTACCTGAGAATGCAAAGTTAACAATCAACATAGTAGCGAAGATTGGGAATAAGCCTTCAGGGAACCAACCTTGTGCAGTGAGGTTGCTAAACAGTGGTGCAGCTTCATAGCCTCGATAGCCTAAAACACCAAAAATGGCCAATAGACCTAAAATAATAAAGGCTACAACGGTAATCACTTTGACTAAGGCTAGCCAAAATTCAGATTCAGCAAACCATTTGGTTGAAATCATATTCAAGCAGAATACAAAAGCACCAAAGATTAAGGTCCACATCCACATAGAGCTGTCTGGGAACCATTCCTGCATTAAAAGTGCAGCAGCGGTAAATTCAGTTCCTAGCGTTACTGACCATGTCAGCCAATACAGCCAAGTGATGGTATAACCCGTACCCGGTCCGATATAGCGTTTAGCATAAGCGCCAAATGAACCTGATTCTGGCATATGTACAGCGAGCTCGCCTAAGCAAAGCATCACCATATAGGCGATAATACCGCCTAAAAAATACGAAATAATGGCACCTACAGGCCCCGTTTGTGCAATGACTTCACCCGAACCAAGAAATAAACCAGTACCGATTGCGCCGCCAAGCGAAATCATCACCAGATGTCGAGTACTCATAGCGCGTTTTAACGGCGCAGAATTGCCCTGATGCGAAGCATCATTCGGAGAATGAGATGACTGCATAGAGAAAAAGGAGAATCAAATAACGAAGCGAGTAATTGTAGAGAAGAATGCAATGATGATGCAATCAATTAATATAAATTATAGATAAATAAACTTTAAGTTTGTCAGAACTGACAGAAGAATTGGCGTCCCTACGGGGATTCGAACCCCGGTTACCGCCGTGAAAGGGCGATGTCCTAGGCCTCTAGACGATAGGGACGTTTTGAGGTGGGTGTATAGTACATAGCCCATCTATATTTGTCAAAATAGAGTTTCATTGTTATATTCTAAATGTATATAAATGAAACAAAAACAGAATTTTTTTAATGAAAAATAATTTTAATGAGTTTATTTCTGGAATTTTATTTGAAATCAATCAATTTAATGTGGGCAAAGTCCATGAAAGATTCTATATAGTTTTATTGAATTATTTGCATTGGTTTGAAGTTTATCCAAATAATTTTTCTTCGTATATCAGTAAATCAGAGTTTGAAAGAATTATTGATGAACTTTTATTTAGGGATTTAGATGGGGAAAGTAGAATTACGTATAATCACCTCAAATCTTTAGATGATTCTCATTATTTTTTAGATATCCAGAGCTTTTTTAAATTATATCTAATCTTAAAGGTTCGAAGATATCAGTTGTCTAGTGATGATGTAGAACTTGAAAAATTAGAAAAAAAATTGGATGTATGTTTTGAGCCAATGTTGTGGAGTAAAGACAAACAAGATTTATTGGTTATTAATCGTGATTTTCCTGAATTTAAAAAACAGATGAATTCAAGTCGGGTGCTTTTGCCACTTTCATTAATAGTTTTTAACTTTACTTTTGTTGAATTAATATCTAATACAAGTTTGAGAGTATCTATCCAAATATTTCTAGCAATAGTAGCTGCGTGTCTTTTAGCTAATGTTTCTAAAGGGGCAAAATCCGAAAAGGACTCATTAGAGTTGAAAGTATGGGATTATATCTTGGTGTTGAGCGAGGATAAAAACTCATTGACGAAAAGCAGTTGAACGATTTCCTTAAATTATAATTTGTACAGTGGTTTTTGTGGATTAAACTGCTCCCACAAATCATTTTTGAATTTATATGGAAACCCTAATTTTTCTCTCATAGGGAAGAGAAATAGTTTCATAAAAAAAGGTGGCTAATGAGCCACCTTAACTATTTTATTTATCGTGATATAACCAATAATAACCTGCATAACATGCTGCCATAAAGATCAGGCAGCCAATAAAGCCTGAAAGCATTTCAGGATCTGCAGCCATACTTAAACCTGTTGCGGTACAGCAGACAAAGCCAAGAATTGGAACCAGCGGGAACCATGGTGTACGGAATTTAAGTTCTGACACGCTATGACCTTGTTTCAGCCATTGGCGACGGAAGTTAAATTGACTCCAGCAAATACTCATCCACACGATCACCATGGTGAAGGCGGCAACCCCCATCAAGTTTTTGAAGATGACATCTGCCCCAAATTGTTCTGACAATAGGCCTGGTAAACCACCGATCATAGTAACCAATACAGCAATATAAGGCACACCAGTTTTGCTTAATTTGCCGAAAGCACGTGGTAATTGTTTTTGTGCGGACAGCGCCCACATCATACGTGATGCAGCATATAAACCAGAGTTAGCTGTAGACAGTAAAGCCGTAATAATGACGAAACGAATTAAGTCTTCTGCATAGGGAATGCCCATCAGGTTAAATACGGAAACGAATGGGCTACTACTTAAGCCGCCATGTCCACCAACATTTAAACCTGCATCGGTATAGGTCAACAGGGAACTGATGACGATAATAGTGCCGACAAAGAAAATGATTAAGCGCCATACCGCAGCATGAATGGCTTTAGGCACATTCTTTTCAGGGTTTTCAGTTTCACCTGCAGCGATACCAATCATCTCCGTACCATTAAAGGCAAAGTTCACGATCAATAGCGTGGCAAACAGAGGGAACAAACCATTTGGCAGCCAACCATGTTCTGTCAAATTGTGGAACATTGGAGCTGATTCATAGCCTTGGAAAGGTACGAAACCAAAGATGCAGGCAAAACCAAGGATGATGAAAATCAACACTGTTGCAACTTTCACCATTGATAACCAAAATTCTGACTCTGCAAACGCACGTGTAGAACTTAGATTAGAGATCAGTACGCCACCTGCAAAGATCAGTGTCCATAACCAAATAGAGGTTTGTGGAAACCATTCCTGCATCAAAATAGCCGCCGCAGTAAATTCTGTACCTAAGGTGGCAGACCAGCCCAACCAGTACATCCAAGACACCATATAACCGGTACCCGGGCCAATATAATTTGTCGCAAAAGCACCAAAAGAGCCAGAAACAGGTAAATGTACGGCAAGCTCACCCAAACAGAGCATAACCATGTAGGCGATTAGTCCGCCAATAATGTAGGCAAGTACAGCGCCCAAAGGCCCAGCTTGTGAAATAACTTCACCTGAACCCATAAACAAACCAGTACCAATTGCACCACCAAGTGAGAGCATCACAAGGTGTCGAGTCGTCATCGCACGTTTAAGCGATGGACTTTTACCTTCAGCAGACGAGTGTTGCGAAGGTTCAGAGGGAGATTGCATAGTGAAATGAAAATTGAATGAAAGGTATATTTTATGATTGAATGCAGTGAAATGATTGATAAATCGAATTTTTCTTATAATGTGATAATACTGATCTAAAATTTAAATCTTTAGCACTGACCATTAGATTAATGGTCAGGAGTTTGATATTCGGCTTCGGAGGTTGCAGGTACTTGAGTTTGTTCGGTTACAGGGGCTTTGTTGTCATCGCGGCTCACAATATACAGATAGAGTGCAGATGGAAATAAGATGGCTAAAACCAAGAGCAACTTTTTAAACATAGGGTGTTCTTACATCAAAATAGATCAAGCTGAAGTATAAACAAAACCAGTCAGGCTGTAATTAATTAAAGTTTACGGTTTTTCTGTTCTAGATTGGACAGGATGACTTGGTAAATGTCGGGGTAGTGTTGTTTAAAGTTCCGTTGTTGCATGATCGTGATGGTTGAAGCATTTGGCTCAACACCCAGTTTTAAAATTTTTTGGGTTAAAGCGAGTTGTGGGGAGCGACCATCAAAATGTGTATTCAGTAAGTTACCATCGGTATATTTTACTGTGAGTCTAATATTAAGTAGATAATCAAAAACATTAGGCAAACCAAAACCGGCAGCTTTGTAGAGTAAATTATATGTTTCTGCACGATAGCCACGGCCGTATGTTTGATGTGCTTTTAATAATCCTAATGCATTATAAAATTCTAATTTGGCAATAATTTCTTGTTCATTAATAGAACCATCGCCATTTTTTAAAATCCTATTGATGGTGTTAAAAGTCACATCGTTTGAGCTGGGTTTGCAATCAGCAGCAATCAGTCGCTTGATATCTTGAAGTGGAAGTATAAGATGCGCTGTGTCACACATTTTTTTAACTTCTTTATTTTTCATTTTACTGCTTTGAATATTTTTATTTTCAAATTCCTGCACTATGGCTGACCAACCATATATGTTTATAAACTTATAATAACGAGATGCATCATTTGTCATCCCTTTGATCTTTTTAAAGTCGTGAATGTTTTTCACTGATGGTGCATTGGTAGAGAGATTTTGTGGTAATGGAGCATTTGCAAAGCAATGCATACTCATTAGCAGGCAGCTGGTAATAACGATGTTTTTCATGGTTTGTGTGCTTTTAATAAATTGTAAACGTCAGGATATTTGGTTGAAAAGTCATTCTGTTCCATTTGTTTATAAACGTTACTATTGGGCTCGATTCCTGCATTCAGTAGTTTTTGAACCAAACTCACAGAAGGGTTACGGCCTTTGATATTGTCTAAAATTAAATTACCATCCACGCCCGTGTAATCGACACCAATACTCAGCAAATAATCAGAAACGTCTTCAAGCCCCCAACCAATTGCTTGGGCTTGCAAAGAGCTTTTTTCTTCATACGGGCCAAATTTATACGTAACGTGTGTTTGTAAAACATTTTCCGACTTGTAGAGTTTTAATTTTTCAATGATTTCGTTTTGATCTATTTTGCCTTCTGCATTGGTTAATACGCCATTAATAATCATAGAGGATGAACGACCATTGAGTGGTTTGCAATTTGCTTTAAATAAGCGTTTGGTTTTATCGGCAGTGCTTTGACTCAGTGCAATTTCGCAAAGTTTTTCTATTTCCCCTTTAGGCATTTTACTTTTTAGGATGGTTCCATTTTCAAAATCACGAACGATTGACTCCCAACCGTATTTACTTGCTGTTCGGTAATACTGTATTGCTTCTTCGCTCAATTTTTTGGTTTTTTTCGCTTGTATTTGAGTGTCATGATCGTTGGTTTCGGGAATAAAAGATTCTTGGTCATCATTCAATGCTGTTTGATTTGTCTGATTGGCATCGTGCTCAACAGTATTTGAAAGATTTGTCGGTAGGCTGGCTTCGGGTCTAAAAATGTAGATGAAGATACCGAGACATACTAGGCACAGGCCAAAGAGTAAGATTATTTTTTTCATGTTTTAGTCTATTTTAAAATGAATCAAGAGCGTTTTTAAGGCGCTCTTGATAGGGAAGATTAAAATTTAAATGTGACATCAGCAATGAACTGTCGCCCAATTTCAGATCTAAGTCTGTTGGTCGACTCACTAATACCTGGGGTGGTATAGATATTATGTCGATTGGTAATATTGTTAATGGTTAAACCGAATATTGCTTTGAGATCTTTAGCGAAATTGAAATCATAAGTGGTACGCATATCCCAACTAAATCGAGGTCTAATCGTATCTGTAGCATAGGCTTCCAACAGGACACCATCATGCTCAACTTTGTTTTTTAGTTTATACGTATCTTTATATTCAGATTTGTAGCTTAAAAAGTTATTAATCTTTAATGGTAAATTTGAAAACTCAATGTCCCAACCAAAACGAGCAGTCCAAGGCTGATTGAAATTTTCAACAGGACGTTCATTAAATTGGATGAGGCTGCCGTTAAAGATAATATTGCGATCTTCAGCAGCGGTATTACTGTTAACGTTATATGACTCAGAATAGTCTAAATAATTTTTTTCCGATTCAGTGTAATCAAAGCCAAAGTTAAACCCGTGCAGAGAGTTTTTATAAACGACTGGCAGCGTATTTCTGAGTGTGAGTGTGTAAATGTCAGCTTTTGCTTTACCACTATTGCTATATTCAAAATGATCGATGGTGTTACTGGTTGTTGGATCAATAAAACGATTTTTTGTGATTTCATCTTTGCTATCGCGATTCACCCATTTCAGACCAAGGTTCCAGTTTTTAACTTGGCTATTAATGGCAAACACAATTTCGTCAGCATAAGGGGTCTTTAAATTGGCACGTTGAATATTGGAATTAGCTAATATTAAATCTGATAACCCAGTTTGAGTCCAATAGTCTTCAGTTTGATTTTTTGTGCGTTTTAAATTGTATTCCAAAAATGCAAGTTGATCTTGCAGTTCAGTGGCTAAGGTATAGTTTGCATAATATCGATTCCATCCCGTAGTGAAGGACAAAAGATCATTTTTTAGCGGTTTATAGTTAAAGGCAGTACGAGGTGCAATATTTAAATTTTTCGACAAGCTGTCATAATCTGCACGTAAACCTATACGCGCTGAAAAATTATCCCAAGTCGATGTGTTTTCAATGAAGGTATGCACACGTTGTTGGTCAATATTAACTTTACCTTTTTGATAATACTTGCCATTTGTTTGATATTGGTCTTGATAGTTATTTTCATCCGTTGCTTCATCACAAAGAATATCACCTGCCGTACAGCTAATGCCTGAACTAGATGTAAAAGTCTTAGGCTGATTATACATATAGGCATCGTTAGGCCGTTCCCATGCAACTTTAGAATAGTCATAGCCCATACCAAAGCTTAATTGTTGCATGCTGTTGCCAATCTGAATGGTATCAAAAGCATTTTTTAGACTATACGAAAATGTATCTTGGTGTAATTCAATATCACTACTTGTGGCACCTTCACCAGGATTGGAACTCCAGTTTTTAGTTGGTGTTTGCTTCCAAAGAATGCCGGTAGTTGAATCATTTTCACGTGCTTGGCTTAGCGTTTGATAGCTAATATTTTGTTTTAATGTTGAATTATTGAGTTTACTTTCTAATTCACCAAAAAATGTCAGCGTTTCTGTATTGCTAATACTTTTTGAATTTATTCGCTTATCAACGAAATTTAGACTGTCCAAATCCCCTAAATCAAAGCCAAACTTCGCTTTGGTTGTGTCCGAAGGTGTGTAAAAAAGGGTAGTCCCTAAGTTGATATTATTACGCTCGCTTTTGACTTTACTGCGATCTTCTAAACCACTCATTACTGGAACGATGGATTCACGTTTAGAGGCATAACTATTGATGCCCCATTGTTCAGAGAGTTTGCTGTATAGGTTCAGGCTTAGGCCGTGTTTTTTATATTCTTTATTATTTGATGATGTTGGATCTTCAAACTCTGCAGCTTCTTCTTCATCGGTAAAATGATAACGTGACCAATCACTTTCCGTGTAGTCGTAAGTGACGGAGCCGTGGATTTTGCCAATTTCAGTATTTGGGGCACAAGTTTCAGCATTTACTACACCACCTGTAAATTCGCCGTATGCTGCAGAAACATTACTATCGATCAATTCTAATTTACAAATTAAATCGGTGTTTAGAGCCATCCCTTGTGAACCACCATCAAGCTTGCCTGAATAGGAGTCTCCGCTTGCCAGAGGGTCAAGGTTATTGGTGGTATTGACGCCGTTAATTACAAATTTATTTCGGTAAGTTTGCGCGCCGTTAATAGATATCTCGGATGGTCGTAGCTCAGCCTGTGAATCTGCAGAACGTTGTTCACGGCTAAACTGCACATTTGGATTAACTTTTAAAAAGTCTGTGATATTTTTCGAACTATTCGGCGTTTTTTCTAAATCTTCTTTGGTGTAGATGGTTTTACCTACTTCTTGTTTGGCTTTGACTTCAACTTCAATCGGCGTCATTTTGAGGTTATTGCTTTGAATAACTTGAGTTGAATCAATTTCATTGGCATAAGCTTGAAATGCTAAAGCAGTCAAAATTGCGAGATTGAGGGGAGAATAGGCAAAGCGCATGGCTGTCAACAATTATGCAGATTAAAACGATAGCGATTATCATTAACCTTATAAAAATAATCAATAGAAATGAGAATTATTTGCAATAAGTGATTTTT
The DNA here is from genome assembly GCF_013420465.1 of Acinetobacter sp. YH01005. Taxonomy (NCBI): domain Bacteria; kingdom Pseudomonadati; phylum Pseudomonadota; class Gammaproteobacteria; order Moraxellales; family Moraxellaceae; genus Acinetobacter; species Acinetobacter sp. YH01005. The sequence continues at coordinate 181,413 of NZ_VOYA01000006.1, forward strand.
TAATACACAGCGAATTCAATGAAAATTTTGAATAATCAGAAGAGATGGTGATGTGTATTCAATAGACTTGAATAATCAGCTTGGAGAAAGTCTGAATAAGAATTGGCGTCCCTACGGGGATTCGAACCCCGGTTACCGCCGTGAAAGGGCGATGTCCTAGGCCTCTAGACGATAGGGACGTTTAGAAGATGGCGGTATCTTATTGATCCGCCATCATAGTGTCAAGTAGGTGAGGGCCGAGTTTGTTCAAAATATAGCAGAACAGTTCAGCGGTCTTCTGAGTATCGTAAAGTGCAGAGTGTGCTTCTTTGCCATCAAACTCAATACCTGCCTGAATACATGATTTTGCCAGCACAGTTTGTCCAAACATTACAGCGCTCAAAGTCACTGTATCGAATACGGAAAAACTATGGAAAGGATTTTGATTTTTTGTCCCTGTACGTGCAATCGCTGCCTGTACAAAACCTAAGTCAAAATGGGCATTATGACCAACTAAAACCGCGTGTGTGCAGTTCTGTTGGCGACGTACTTCATTCACTGACTTAAAAATACGTTTTAATGCTGATTTTTCATCTTCAGCCATGGCCATACGCATCGGATTAAATGGATCTACACCAATAAAATCCAGTGAACGACGGTCAAGGTTGGCACCTTCAAATGGATTGATATGTGCATGGTGGGCTTCACCCGGTACAAAATTACCTTCTGCATCATACACAATAGGAATCGCTGCAATTTCCAGTAAGGCATCGGTCTGTGAATTAAAACCTGCTGTTTCGACATCGACAACAACAGGTAGGAATCCACGGAAACGTTGACCAATGACTGGTCGAGTTTCATCTGTCACACTTTTCTCCATTGGATGGTCTTACCCGCATACAACGGAATAATTTTTTCGCCATCCAAGTAGTCTAAACTTTCAGGGATCACTTGATCTTCTTTTACCAAAGTAATGGTATTGGTATTTCGAGGGAGTCCGTAGAAGTCTGCACCAAAGTGGCTTGCAAAACCTTCTAAACGGTCGATTTTACCGACTTGATCAAATGCTTGAGCGTATAGCTCAATTGCTGTTGGTGCACTATAACATCCTGCACAGCCACATGCATTTTCTTTAGCATTTTTTGAGTGCGGCGCACTGTCTGTACCTAAGAAAAATTTAGGGTTCGCACTGGTCGCGACTTCAAGCAAAGTTTGCTGATGGGTTTGACGTTTTAATATCGGTAGGCAATAGAAATGCGGTTTAATACCACCCACCAACATATCATTACGGTTAAACAATAAATGTTGCGGTGTGATTGTCGCAGCGACATTACGGTCTTGTTCTAATACAAAATGCGCAGCTTCACTTGTGGTGATGTGTTCTAGCACCAATTTTAATTTAGGGAACTGTTTTAACAGTGGAGAAAGTACTTCATCAAGGAAACGTTTTTCACGGTCAAAAATATCGACATGGTTATGTGTCACTTCACCATGTAACAGTAATGGCACTTGGTGCTCTTCGAGTTGCTCAATCACACCATAGACTTTACTAATGTCGCTGACACCACTGTCTGAGTTCGTGGTTGCACCCGCTGGATAGAGCTTGATGGCATTAACATGCTCAGATTCTTTAATTTTTTTAACTTCACTTGCAGGTGTGTTGTCTGTGAAATAGAGCACCATGCGCGGGTCAAAGTGAACGCCTTCAGGAACATGTGCCATGATACGTTCACGGTATGCATTTGCTTCTTCAACGGTTTTTACCGGTGGTACGGTATTTGGCATACAAATCGCGCGAGAGAATTGTTGTGCTAAATCAGGAACTGTACGCTTTAGGGCTAGACCGTCACGTAAATGTGCATGCCAATCATCTGGCTGAAGAAGAGTAATCGTATTCACAGCGATTCCAAGCTTGGAAATAAAACAAATGATAATGCAAATAATGTGAAAATGGTAACGAGATTTATGTACAAATGACTGAACAGATATAAATAAAGAATAAAACTGTGGTATTTTTAAATGACTAAAAGAATTAGATAAATGCTTGGAAATGGAATACAAGTATAACCTTGCAAAGTTGCAATACGATAAAGAAAAAATAGAGGAACTGATTACACGGCAAACTCGTCGTGTAGGGGAAATGTTTCCTAAAAAACTGGAAACTCAATTTTGGACTTTAAGCCTCGATCGTGCGCAAACCAACATACGTCATTTTTTTTGGATGGGAGTGTTGATCTACTTTGTGCTCACGATGCTGATCATTCCCGGAGATTACTGGATAATTAATCAACAGCATTTTGTGCATGATTTTATTCGTTGTTTGCTTGGTCAGCTCAATGGTGCGCTGTGTCTTTTGGCTTTATATACCTTTGCCCGTTACGACCGTCTGAAGCCTTATTTTTCACTTGCCAGTATGTTTGTGGTGTTTTGGGCTGTTATTTCAATGTCTTGGCTCACCATGACCGTGTATACCGAAGCACTTAAACATCAGGCCATGATGATCCTTTGTATGATTTACATCTTGAGCTATATTTTGACGGGGGTAAAACCGGTCCAAATGTTGATGTCTGGATTGTTGGCTGCTGTGGTCACCATGTTGATGCTTTTTTCATTAGAAGTGAAATTTGATGTGATGGTGTTGGGGCGTGTACTGATTGGAAGCTGTGTATTGGGTTTTGCAATCAGTAAGATGCTCTGTGCGCGTGAACGGATGATATTTTTGAATATGCTGCGCGCGGATATTAGTGAAAAAATCCATCGTATTCATACCACAGAGCTTTTACATTTAAGTCAGCATGATGAATTAACCAAGATTTCAAACCGACGTACTTTTGATGAAATGCTTGATACCTTTTATGAGCAATCTCGACGTAATAACACCTCGCTTGCTGTGCTATTTATCGATGTTGATCATTTTAAAAACTATAACGATTTCTACGGTCATCAAAAAGGCGATGATGTAATTTCAACCATTGCCAAAACCATTAAAAATGCCATTCGACATATGGATTTTGTAGCGCGATATGGTGGTGAAGAATTTGTGGTTTTATTGCCTGAAACCGATGCGCATGGTGCTTATGCGGTAGCGTCAAATATTTATAAAGCAATCGATCGTTTAGAAATTCCACATGCCAAATCACAGGTTTCAAATCACGTCACTATTAGTTTGGGTATTACGGTATATCGTGCTGAAAATATGACGAAGGATGAACTGTTAAATATTGCCGATCAGGCGTTGTATCGTGCGAAACAATTAGGCCGGAATCAAATTTACTATCAGTCGATTCGTTCAGCACATGTGGCTTAATGTTTAATAAAATTGAGAACTTCTCTGAAATCGGCAATAAAAAACCGCGCAAAATGCGCGGTTTTTTATGACTCAACAAATCTTATTTGTTTTTGTCTTTTAATTGAGGCACTGCAGAACCTGTACCTACTGCAAGTAAGCCAGAGTTTGTGTAGATACCTAATTTAGCGCGAGTATCTGTGATATCCAGGTTACGCATAGTCAATTGACCGATACGGTCAGCAGGACTAAACATAGAGTCACCTTTCTCCATAGTTAAACGCTCAGCTTCATAAGTGAGGTTAGGAGATTCAGTGTTTAGAATAGTGTAGTCATTACCACGACGAAGTTCTAAAGTCACAGTACCAGTGATTGCTTTAGCAACCCAACGCTGCGCAGTTTCACGAAGCATTAATGATTGAGAATCGAACCAACGACCTTGGTAAAGAAGACGACCTAAACGCAGACCGTTAATACGGTATTGTTCGATGGTGTCTTCGTTATGAATACCAGTCACTAAACGTTCATAAGCGATATGAAGAAGTGCCATACCCGGAGCTTCGTAGATACCACGAGATTTTGCTTCAATGATACGGTTTTCGATTTGGTCAGACATACCTAGACCATGACGACCACCGATACGGTTAGCTTCAAGAATAAACTCAACTGGGTTTTCGATGCGTTTGCCATTTAATGCAACAGGGAAGCCTTCTTCGAAAGTTACAGAAACTTCTTCAGCTTTTACTTCTACGTCATCTTTCCAGAACGCAACGCCCATGATTGGGTCTACGATTTTGATACCCGCATTAAGGTATTCAAGATCTTTTGCTTCGTGAGTCGCACCTAACATGTTTGAGTCAGTTGAGTACGCTTTCTCTTTTGACATTTTGTAGTCAAAACCATTGTCGATCAGGAACTGTGACATTTCTGCACGGCCGCCTAGCTCGTCAATGAAAGTTTGGTCTAACCAAGGTTTGTAAATTTTTAGCGATGGGTTAGTCAACAGACCATAACGATAGAAACGTTCAATGTCGTTACCTTTATAAGTCGAACCGTCACCCCAGATGTTTACGTCATCTTCTTTCATTGCGGTTACAAGCATCGTACCTGTAACTGCACGACCAAGAGGAGTCGTGTTGAAATAAGGCATACCACCAGTTGAAATGTGGAAAGCGCCACATTGAATAGCCGCAATACCTTCTAAAGCAAGTTGTAAACGACAATCAACTAAGCGAGCTTTAACTGCGCCATACGCTTCCGCTTTTTTTGGAATCGCATCGTAGTCGTCTTCATCAGGTTGACCTAAGTTTGCTGTGTAAGCATAAGGTTCTGCACCTTTTTGTTTCATCCACAAAAGCGCAGCTGAAGTATCTAGACCACCAGAGAAGGCAATACCAACTTTTTTGCCAACTGGGACATTCTGCAAGATAGTTGCATTATCAGTCATTGTTAATCCTAACGATATAAATATAGGCACCGAGAATGGGTGGCCTGAAAGAATACATATATGTGCATGATTGTAGCACTTTTCTGCGGGGTTTTTCTAAAAAATCATGAGATACAAGCGATGAGGTAGAAAAAAATGATCGTTGAAATCTATTGATGAATACTTCATCCAGTTTTTGCAGGCGGAAAAGGCATTTTCTGAAAGAAATAGGTTGCACATATAAAGAAATCTATTTGATTTAAATAAATGGTCATACCAATATGGTGTTGATTTGGTTTTTATACTTTTCATTGAAATGAGACTGAGGTCAAACAAAGCGTGGTTATTAGACTAAAGTATATTTTATAAAGTTTAGTTGTAAATAATAAATACAAAACAGATATTTAAAAGTTGATATGGAGGTTTTTAAACGGAAAAATAATGTTTTTGTATTTCATATTGGTCATACCAAAAACAAGAAAAGCTTGAATGATTGAGTTGAAATAATTAAAAATTGCGGAGTATTTCAGCAATAGTATGAGTTTTTATGTCTTTGATTTTTATATTGGTCATACCAATGATAAAAAGACTACATGCTGATATTGCTCAATAATTAAATCTTAGTAAGCATTTCAAGGAGATGACAATGCTTCAATGGCAGCAAATATATGACCCAATGGGGAATATATGGATATCAAGTTTAATTGCGCTCATTCCGATTATCTTTTTTTTCTTGGCGCTTGCTGTATTTCGTTTAAAAGGCAGTGTGGCAGGTACGATCACCGTTGTACTGGCACTTTTGGTGTCTTTATTTGCCTATGACATGCCTGCGCTTATGGCATTGGCTTCGATGGTCTACGGTTTTTTCTACGGTTTATGGCCGATAGCATGGATCATTATTGGTGCGGTGTTCCTGTATAAAATCTCAGTCAAAACAGGGCAGTTTGACATCATCCGTTCTTCGATTCTTTCCATTACTGAAGATCAACGATTACAGATGCTGTTAGTTGGCTTTGCTTTCGGTACTTTCCTAGAAGGTGCGGCGGGTTTTGGTGCCCCTGTGGCGATTACCGCAGCACTATTGGTAGGTTTAGGCTTTAAGCCTTTATATGCGGCAGGTCTTTGTCTGATCGTAAATACAGCGCCAGTGGCTTTTGGTGCGATGGGTATTCCAATTATCGTTGCTGGGCAAGTGTCTGGTGTTGATACGATGGAAATCAGTCAGATGGTTGGTCGACAGTTGCCATTTATGGTACCGATTGTACTGTTTTGGATTATGGCGATTATGGATGGTTGGCGCGGTGTGAAGGAAACTTGGCCTGCAGTTGTGGTTGGCGCGAGTAGCTTTGCGATTGCACAGTACCTAACGTCGAACTTTGTCGGTCCTGAATTACCAGATATTACTGCGGCGATTGCGTCTTTAGTGTCATTAACGATTTTATTTAAATATTGGCAGCCTAAACATATTTTCCGCTTTGCAGATCAAGATGCGGCGATGAGTGAAGATGTTGCTGCACAAAAACAGCAAAAATATAGCTTGGGTCAAATTGCAAAAGCGTGGTCGCCATTTGCGATCTTAACGGTGATGGTCACGATCTGGAGTATTAAACCCTTTAAGGATTTATTTACTAAAGACGGTGCCTTACATGATTTAGTTATTTCGATCAAAGTGCCATTTTTACATCAATTGGTTCAAAAGATGCCACCTGTCGTACCTGAAATGAAGGACTACGATGCCATCTATAAATTTGATTGGTTTTCGGCAACAGGTACGGCAATTGTCATTGCTGCGATCATTACCATTATTTTCTTAAAAATGAAGCCTAAAGACGCGATTGTGACCTTTGGTGAAACCATTAATGAATTAAAAATTCCAATTTATTCGATTGGGATGGTCTTGGCTTTTGCATTTATCGCCAACTATTCAGGGATGTCGGCAACATTGGCATTAGCACTTGCGCATACAGGCCAAGCCTTTACTTTCTTCTCGCCATTTTTAGGATGGCTTGGTGTATTCCTCACAGGGTCAGATACGTCCGCCAATGCACTATTTGCAGCATTACAGGCAACCACTGCACAGCAAATTGGAGTACCAGAAGTATTACTCGTTGCTGCCAATACCAGTGGTGGTGTGACTGGAAAAATGATTTCACCTCAGTCAATTGCAATTGCATGTGCAGCAGTTGGTTTGGTGGGTAAAGAGTCGGATTTATTCCGTTTTACCGTAAAACACAGTATAACGTTCACAATCATGATGGGGATTTTAATCACCCTACAAGCTTATGTGTTCCCTTGGATGATTCCATAACACGCATTGTGTAACAACGTTAAGGAAAGCAGATGAAAGTCTCTGATAAAACTGTTCAAAGTCTTCGTGTATTGATTGAAGAAAGCAATATGCAAGTTGGAGATCGTCTGCCTGCTGAACGGAAACTGTGTGAACAACTTGGCGTCTCACGCACCTCTTTACGCGAAGCGATTTCTCAATTGACCAGCATGGGCGTGTTGGTCAGTAAAGTGGGTGCGGGGACGTTTTTAAAGCAATTACCTGCGACTTGGTCGAGTTATCAAATTGTGCAGCCCATCAGCAGTTTGATTAGTGAAGACCCTGCCTACCGTTTTGATGTGCAAGAGTCGCGCATTATTTTAGAAGGTGGTACCGCATGGTATGCGGCACAACGTGCTACAGCAGAGGACTTGGCACATATCCGACATTATTATGATCAGATCAATCATTTTCAGGCTTTAGGCAATGACGCTGAAGCAGCGCGTGCAGATGCCAAATTTCATTTAGCAATTGCTGAAGCATCACATAATTTAGTGTTGATTCAGATGATGCGTGGTCTATTTGATCTGTTGCAATTTAATGTCGTTTTAGGTCGTCGAAAAGTTTATAGCGAAGCACACCGATTTGATCAATTGCATGATCAGCACTTTCAAGTCATGAATGCAATTGAACGTCGTGATCCTGAAGCTGCACGTAAAGCAGTCTGTGGACACATTGAGTTTGTAGTACAACAGGTGCGTATGATTGATGAAGAAGAAGCTCGACGTCAGCGTGCCAGTCGATTAAACAGGATATAAGCATGATTATTTCTTCTGCCAATGACTACCGTGAAGCGGCACGTCGTCGTTTACCGCCATTTTTATTTCATTACATTGATGGCGGGGCGTATGCCGAATATACCTTAAAGCGTAATGTAGAAGATTTATCAAAAATAGCGTTGCGTCAACGTGTGTTGAATGACATGTCACAGCTGAGTCTAGAAACCCAACTGTTTAATGAAACTTTATCGATGCCTGTGGCTTTATCACCTGTGGGTTTAACAGGGATGTATGCACGCCGCGGCGAAGTTCAAGCAGCCGTTGCCGCAGATAAAAAGGGCATTCCATTTACGCTGTCTACCGTTTCAGTTTGTCCAATTGAAGAAGTGGCGCCAGCGATTCAGCGTCCCATGTGGTTTCAGTTGTATGTGCTACGTGACCGTGGCTTTATGAAAAATGCCTTAGAACGTGCCAAAGCAGCTGGCTGTTCAACTTTGGTGTTTACCGTGGATATGCCTGTTCCGGGCGCGCGTTACCGTGATGCGCACTCAGGGATGAGTGGCCCAAATGCAGCAATGCGCCGTTATATGCAGTCGTGTTTCCACCCACATTGGGCGTGGAATGTGGGTTTATTAGGTCGTCCGCATGACTTAGGGAATATTTCTAAATACTTGGGCAAACCAACAGGTCTAGAAGATTATATCGGCTGGTTGGGGAATAACTTTGACCCATCGATTTCATGGAAAGACCTTGAGTGGATTCGTGAATTTTGGGATGGCCCGATGGTTATTAAAGGCATACTTGACCCTGAAGATGCCAAAGATGCTGTGCGTTTTGGTGCAGATGGCATCGTGGTGTCAAACCATGGTGGTCGTCAGCTCGATGGGGTTTTATCATCAGCGCGTGCATTACCGCCAATTGCAGATGCAGTAAAAGGCGATATTAAAATCCTTGCGGACTCTGGTATTCGAAATGGTTTAGATGTGGTGCGTATGCTGGCTTTGGGTGCGGATACCTGTATGCTCGGTCGTGCCTTTGTTTATGCGCTCGGTGCAGCAGGTGGTGAAGGTGTTTCCAATCTTTTAGAACTGATTGATAAAGAAATGCGTGTTGCGATGACGTTAACAGGTGCAAAAACCATTGCGGATATTACATCTGATTGTTTGGTGAAGTTAGAGAAAGAGTTGGCTGGGTGATTTTTTGAATAGATCTCTTGGGAAAGTTATTCGTTATCAAAAAAAATTAAAAAATGAAAGTTCCCTCTCCTTGTAGGAGAGGGTTAGGGAGAGGTATTTATTGATTAATTAATTCTCCTAACCCTCTTGTGTAGCATTGCTACTCATCCCAAAGGGAGAAGGGATATTCATTATAGATTTTAATAACAATGACTAAAAACTTTTGATATGTGCAAATAAACCTACGTTGTTTAAATTATTTAAATCAATATTTTTTATTGCATAACAATGCAATTCCTCTTTAGCGAGGAGAGAAAATAATGAAAATGGAAAATTCTACGAGCATGCAAAGTCAATCATCACAAACCATTCAAAACTTTATCAACATCGTCGGTAAGCAACACGTTTTAACTGAAGATAAAGACACACGTTTATACCGCCAAGGTCGCCGTTACGGTGCAGGAAAAGTATTGGCTGTGGTTACACCGGGCTCTTTGCTTGAGCAATGGCAAGTGCTGCAAGCGGCTGTGGATGCAAATTGTATTGTGATTATGCAAGCCGCCAATACAGGTCTGACAGGTGGTTCAACGCCGTTTGGTGATGACTATGACCGTCCTGTGGTGCTGATAAGTACACGTCGTTTGGTTGGCATCCAAGTGATTAATGAAGGCAAGCAAGTGATTTGTCTACCGGGTGCGACATTAGACAAACTTGAAAAAGATTTGCTGCCATATAATCGTGAACCTCATTCGGTGATTGGTTCTTCGTGTATTGGGGCATCGGTTTTGGGCGGTGTATGCAATAACTCAGGGGGTGCTTTGGTACGCCGCGGTCCTGCCTATACAGAGCTTGCACTGTATGCACAAGTGAATGAGTCAGGTGAGTTAGAGTTGGTCAATCATCTAGGTGTCAATCTTGGCAATACGCCTGAAGAAATCCTCACAGCGCTGGAAAATAAAAATTATCAAATCAATGACATTGTGAATAATTCTAGTTGCTGTGCATCAGATCAACGCTACTCACATGATGTTAAACAAGTCGATGAAAATACACCTGCACGTTTTAATGCAGATCCGAGTCGACTATTTGAAGCATCAGGTTCAGCGGGTAAAGTCTGCGTCTTTGCCGTACGTTTAGATACCTTTGAAAAAATTCCTAGTCAGGTGTTTTATGTGGGAACCAATTCGCAAGATGATTTAACAGAAATTCGTCGTTTTCTATTAAAAGATCTTGCACGCCTCCCGATTGCGGGTGAGTACATTCATCGCATGGCATACGATATTGGGGCTGAATATGGCAAAGATTCTTTTGTATTTATTGAAAAATTTGGCACTGCAAAAGTTCCTGCTGCTTTTGCCATGAAAGATAAAGTCGATGGCTATTTAGAAAAACTGGGCTTGCGAGGTTTGTCGGATAAAGTCTTGCAGCTGGTGACTAAATTTTTGCCGAATCATTTGCCAAAACGTATGAATGAATTTCGTGATTTATATGAACATCATTTGATGATTCGTATTGAAAATCAGGATGTTGATCAAGTTGATGCGTATTTGAAAACGTATTTTTTAGATAAAACCTCAGGCAATTATTTTAAATGTACGGATGAAGAAGGTCGTAAGGCATTTTTACATCGTTTTGCGGTGGCAGGAGCTGCCATTCGTTATCGTGATACGCATCGTTCAGAAGTGGAAGACATTGTTGCATTGGATATTGCATTACGTCGCAATGATCGTGAATGGGTGGAAACTTTGCCGAACGCCATGGATGAGCAAATTATCCATAAACTCTATTATGGACATTTTCTCTGTCATGTTTTTCATCAAGATTATATTGTGAAAAAAGGTGTAGATCCTTTGGCAATGGAACATGCAATGTGGCATTTACTCGATGATCGTGGTGCTGAATATCCTGCGGAACACAATGTTGGACATTTATATGTGGCTAAGCCTGCATTAAAAAATCATTATCAAAAACTGGATCCGACTAATAGTTTTAATGTCGGGATTGGACAAACCAGCAAGCTGAAACATTGGAAATAATGCTTTTAAAAACAACATGCCGTGATGTGAAAGTTCACGGCTTTTTTATGAGTGAATAATTTATGCGTAACACGGTATTGACCATAAAGGCGAAGAATATTTTCTAAATTGTCATCCCAAAATATAAAAAAAACGCTAAAGTGTTATGCAACAAGTTGCAAAGCCAAAATAAGGATTCAGCATGACAACGACTAGCTATGCAAATATTTTAAAGCCTTTACATTTGGGTTTTACCACGATTAAAAACCGTGTCGTGATGGGGTCCATGCATAGTGGGCTGGAAGATCGTTTTTATAATTATCCTAAGCTTGCAGCTTATTTTGGTGAGCGTGCGAAAGGTGGTGTCGGCCTGATTATTACAGGCGGTATTTCGCCAAACCGTCAAGGTTGGCTGTTACCTGCTGGCGGTACCATGAATACGTTAGGTGATATCGCTCCGCATCGCTTGGTGACCCATGCCGTACATAAACATGGCGCCAAAATTTTAATGCAAATCTTGCATGCTGGGCGTTATGGCTATCAGCCTTTTGCAGTGTCAGCAAGTCCGATTAAATCTCCGATTTCACCGTTTAAACCGCGTCAATTAACGGACAAACAAATTCTTTCAACCATTGATGATTATGTCAAAACGGCAAGTCTTGCACATAAGGCCGGCTATGATGGTGTTGAAATTATGGGTTCAGAAGGCTACTTGTTGAATCAGTTTTTAAGCCGTCATGTCAACCAACGGACAGACCGTTGGGGCGGTGAAATTGAAAATCGTATGCGCCTTGCGGTTGATATTGTGAAATCAATACGTGCTGAAGTGGGTGAGAAATTTATTATCTGCTTCCGTTTGTCATTGCTTGATTTGGTTCATGATGGGAACACCATGGCAGAAGTCATTACTGTTGCTAAAGCATTGGAAGCAGCAGGTGTGACGTTGCTGAACACGGGGATTGGCTGGCATGAAGCACGTATTCCGACAATTGTGACCTCAGTGCCTCGCGCAGCGTTTGTGGACTATACCGCTGAAGTCAAAAAACATGTTGCGATTCCTGTCATTGCGTCCAACCGTATCAATATGCCAGATACAGCTGAAGAAATTTTAGCTTCAGGCAAGGCAGATATGGTGCAAATGGCGCGTCCATTCTTGGCAGATCCATTTTGGGTAAATAAAACGGCGACCAACCGTGTCGATGAAATTAATACGTGTATTGCCTGTAACCAAGCCTGTTTAGATCATACTTTTAAAAATCAGCGTGCGACGTGTTTGGTCAATCCACGAGCGGCATATGAAACAGAATTGGTTTATTTAAAAACCAAAAAACCGAAGCGTATTGCAGTCGTCGGTGGTGGCGTGGCAGGTATGTCTGCTGCAACGGTAGCGGCAAGCCGAGGTCATGCCGTGACTTTATTTGAAGCTGGTGCAGAGGTGGGTGGTCAATTTAACTTGGCAAAAGTCGTTCCCGGTAAAGAAGAATTTCACGAAACGATTCGCTACTTTAAAGTTCAAATCGAAAAAACGGGTGTTGATTTGCGTTTAAACACGCGTGTAAACCGTGAGCAACTTGAACGTGAAGGGTTTGAGGAAGTTGTTATTGCAACTGGTGTGGTTCCTCGCAGCTTAAAAATTGAAGGTAGTGATGCACCGAATGTCTTGTCTTATGCAGAAGTGCTGAAGGGCGCAGCTGTGGGGAATAAAGTTGCTGTGATTGGTGCAGGCGGCATTGGCTTTGATGTATCTGAATTTTTACTCAAACCACCACATCAGCCACAACCAATGCCTTTAGCGGATTGGCAGCGGGAGTGGGGTGTTGATCCAAATCCAAACTATGTAACAGAAGGCGGTATGCAGGCTGCTGAGCTCGAACCTCCTGTTCGAGAAATTTATTTATTACAACGTAAAACAACTGCACTCGGTGCAGGGTTAGGTAAAACATCAGGCTGGGTACACCGTGCACAATTAAAGAAAAATGCGGTTCGTATGCTGCGTGGTGTTCAATACAAAGCCATTAGTGATGAAGGGCTTTGGGTTGAACATGCAGGGCATGATCAATTATTACGTGTAGATACGATCGTTGTTTGTGCAGGTCAGGAATCGGTAAAGCATTTGATGCCCGAACAGGGTGAGAAAACCCTTGCCAATTACCATATTATTGGTGGTGCAAAACTAGCAGCAGAGTTAGATGCGAAACGCGCAATACGTGAAGGTGCGGAGCTCGCGGCTAAACTTTAAGGATTTGGCGAAACAATATTCATTTGAAAGGTTTTGTTGTAATTTTTACTTGTCAGATGAATAAAACCTCCGTATTATGGCGCACATGGAAGCGTGGCAGAGCGGTTTAATGCACCGGTCTTGAAAACCGACGAGGGCGCGAGTCCTCCGTGAGTTCGAATCTCACCGCTTCCGCCAAATTCAAAAAAGCCCCTGTAGTGATACAGGGGCTTTTTTTATCTTAGATTTAAATTGGAGATGGTAGTCATTACATACCAGTGTTTTTAATAATGTCAGAAATGAATTTCAGGCATAGCATTAAGTCAAGTATTGATGTCAGCGTATTTACAGGCTGAATTGAAAGTAAGAAAAAAGAATAATGGTTTATTGATATTATTGAATTTTATTTAATGGCTGAGTTATTCACAACACTCCCAATCAGTGGGCAGAGCTATGATCGCTTATTTTGAAAAAATATCAATTGTATTTTATTTGATCAAATGTTTAGAAGTGTCACGACCCCTTGGCAAGGGATAAAAAAGTGCTATATTTAAATCACAGTAGGTCATAAGCAAGACGCTACTAATAGGTTGGACGGATCAATGACAGCTCGTTGAGTTTAGTAATATTTAAGATGTTTTTGAATATTACAGACAAGAAATCAGCACTAGCCTTCCAACATAGAGCCCGCAGCAATGCGGGCTTTTTAATGTCTTTCAAAATGTGAAAATATAGTGTTTTTGTCAAACAATAATTAAATAGTCAATCTATGTTATTGATATATATTTACTAAAGTAAAATAAGTTTACATTGCCATGAAATCTAACATTTACAAAGCAGGTTGTTGCGTAAAGGTGTGATATAAAAAATTCAATTATTAAAACAAGTAGAGACGTCACTATGACACAGATGATCGATATTAAAGTGAAGGACCAATTTAGTCAGGTTTATGAAGCACAAGCTTTGGTGCGTAATCCTTCAGAAGAAGATTCAAGAGCGCTGTTTCATCGCATTGAACATATCATTATTGCAGGTGAAATCATCCTACCCAGTATCGAATTACTTTTTGAAAGTCAAAAATCGGACAGTATTTACAAGCTTTTAGAAGCTTAAATTGAATGAATAAAAAACTCACCTTAATGGTGAGTTTTTTTTAGAGATAGAACTTTAAGCTATTTGATCTGCTTTAAATTGATTCAAAATATAAGACAGTAACTGATAGCGTGTCATCGGGTTGCTAGAAGACAGTTCAACGTCTTGTTTACGTACTTGGATTTCTTGAGTTAAAACACCAGCTTGAAAACGTTGTACGATCATATGATCTTTTGATACATCATGGTCGGTCAGCACCAGTTTTGGTCCAAGGTGCAAATGTCCAATCGCATCTAGACATTGTTCAATGCTGCTATATAGGTTGAAAAGGATGAGTGCCTGATCATTAGAATAATTGGCTAAGTTCATTTTTATTATCCATGGTCAAAAATTATTGAGCAGGAATAGTGTATACGAATTGAGCAACATTAATCTGTATGGATTATTTTTCATTTAATGTCTGTCTAGCTAACTTTGGTTAAATCATTGAGACAGCTTAAATCTTTATGAAAAATAAGTTGGAATTCGCTTTAAATTAAAGCGGCTTGAATAGCAATGGGACATCATAACGGGCAAATTCTTCAATGATACTGTTTAAAACCAATTGAGCTTGAGGTTCCGCTGCTGTAAAGGTGAGTTCTTGGTTCGTTTGGCTGTTGAAGCATTCAACTTGTTCTATACGCCAAATTGTTTCAATGGCTGTATTTTGAATGACCACCCGTCGAGGTTGTAATTCATCACTAATTTTTCGTGGCATGACATAGGTAATGGCCAATTGAACATTAGGCAATTCGTCTTGTGAGGTTAAGAAGGTAAATACCCAATTGCCAATTTTGCTGAGTTGCATAGGATTATCGAAAGAATCAAATTCTAAACAAAACTGTTGTGACATTGACATGCTCAAACGCTAGGAGGTCGGTTTTATTCTTGCGATTTTTTACTGTTGATTGACATTAGGGGAAGGTCGTATAAAACAGTGGTTAAAACCATAAAAGAAATAAGTGAATATATAAAATTAATGAAATTCAATTTCTTATATTGATATATGGGGAAAATAACTCACCTCATTAAGTTGTTTTTTGAATGAGAAGTGAGGAAAAGTCTCTAAGTTAAACCAGTTGTTGCAGATTTTTTAAACTGTAATTTATTTGCTGTAATGCATGTTGTAAGAGTTTAGGTTGAATATTGGATTCATTTAGACAGGTGATCCATTGCATCTGACAGGCTTTTAATTCTGCAATATCTGTGGCCTGTTGAATATTAAGAATTAATTTTTTTGCCATCAGCCCACAATAGCGCTGTAAGTAACTGCACATAAAGCTCTGTAACTCATCAAAATCATGCTCGATGAAATCAACGGTTTTTTCTGGCAATACTGGATTGTTCGTTGTCGTAGTTTTAGGTGTGGCTTGTTTGAATTGATGGGGTGTAGAGCTCATCGCATCCATTGGTAGGGGGGGCGTCAGTGCGTACTGTGTCTGAGTCTGAGGAACTTCCATCGTAGGCATTGAATGTTCATTAAAAGTCACATTTTTTTGCGCTGTGAGATCGGATGCAGGGCTAAAGGTATTGAGATCGGACGTATTGCTAGGCGCTATTTTAGGAGGATTAAAAGCAGAAAAATCGGAGCTTTGAAGGCGTTGATGATCATGTGCTGTAATCGGCTGAATCAGCTCGAGTTCCATCAGTTGCTCGAGCAATGTCGCTTCAGCAATGCGCTGCTGATAATGCACAGGCATTTGGTTAAAGTCATCAGTACCAATTAAGAGTAGCAGACGACGTTGTCTAGCATTTAATGCGAGCTGTCGGTCTTTTAATGTTTGAAAACCCAGCTCAGTTTTTTGATAGTTGAACATGCCTTAATTCCATAGCTCAAAAGAATTAAGGCAATCCTATGCAGTGATAATGACAGTAATATTAAGAAAATATTAAATAATCAATGATTTATAAAGTAATGACAGCAGAGTTTTCTAAAGCTTTACGTAAGTACGAGTCTAAGTCATCTTGACGTAATAGCCATTGCACATAGTCCGCAGGTAATTCTGCAATTGCGGTACCACGGTGTTTACCAAAATTAATACTGCGTGGAATGCGTGCATCTTCCGAAGCTTCAAATAGTTCTTCGATGCTGTTGATTTTTAAGTGATGGACGATATGCATCAAAATATTGGCAGTTAAAATAATATCCATATCTGCGCGGTGAGCTTTACGGATCATTTCACGTGCTTTTTCACTGCCTTTGGTGATCATATAAATCAAGGCAGAAATATTATGCGCTTCTGCATCAGGCCAAACACGACGAGCAAGGGCAAGGGTACAAATGGCTTTGATTTTTGAACCATCTACACCGCATTTTTCAAGCGCGCGAATATCATAGTCAATATTATGCCCAATGATATATGTCGTCTCTGATGGGAGTTCAAAACTACTGTAGTGGGGCTGACCTTCAAGATCTGATTCTAAAATATGATGTACAGCCATTGCTGCAAAAGAAATCGCTTCATCACAACGATAAAGTTGATCAAAAATTTTAGATTTATCTAGGGTAATTTTGGCATCTGCCACCTGAATTGGAGCATAGGCAATCTCGATGGGTTGTCCATTTAGTGTATGGGTTTCTGTGTCGAGAATGATGGCTTGCATGTCCAGTTCCAGCATGTTGAATAATGTTTATGAATGTACATGATCACATCCACACTGACAAACCCATGCTGTGATTATTTGTAGGAATATTATGAAGATGGCTGCGCAGTGTTTAAATAATCTGCTTTTATCGCATCTGCCGAAATAAAACCTTTACAGCGGGATAAAGCTAAACCATCTTCTAAATCGACTTGTTTTAAAGGCTTTTGTCCATCTTGATATCCAAAAATGTCGCTAAGTGGATTAAGCACTAGAGTATGTTCACGATCAATGGCATGGTGGTTTTTCGGCTTTACTTTTGTGCATATGTTTGTGTAGTTGGCAGGGGGTACAGCATTTTTGTTGATTTTACATTTTGCTTTAACCTCCGAAAAATAGCCCAATCTGTATCCAATGATCAGAAATATAAGTTCAGCCATTTTTCTGAGATCGGGGTGGCTGATGTATTCGGATACTGTTGATTAATATCAAGTTAAAACAAAGTGTTAATTCAAGGTTATTTTAGTATATTAAAATAAGAGTAGTTGCTTAAAAATTAGGCTTGAACAAAAGTTTGTTCCATGTATTTAATGATTCATATTCAATGAAAAATTGACTTTAAAACAACAAACAAAATGATCATGGAATGAAAATGCTGCGTTTAACGGTTTTAGTCAGCAGTGCGCTATTTTTAGCAGCCTGCGGTAATGATAGTAATGACCAACAATTTAGTAATCCTGAAACAAACGCTGATCTCAATCAGATCAAAAATCCAGTGGTAACTACAACCGCCTATAGTCAAGACAATATGTCTGCTGTGAGTGCAGACAGCCGTTTGATGACCTATAAAATGCTAGGAGTAGATGGCAAAGTTGTTCAAGCCACAGCCTTAGTCTTTACCCCAAAAACTGTTGCTCCGGCAGGTGGTTGGAAAATTGTGGCTTGGGCACATGGAACGACCGGTGTGGCTGATAAATGCGCTCCGAGCCGACAAGGTTTGCAAGGCACTGAATATTTATTGCAAATGTTATTGGCAAAGGGTTATGTCGTTGTGGCACCCGATTATGAAGGATTAGGGGAACCTAGTGGACGTGAAAACCATCCTTATCTGAATCTAAAAAGTGAAGCCTTTTCGATTACCGATGCCGTTGTCGCTGCTCGAAGTTATTTAACCAGCCAAGGTAAAACGGTGTCGAAGGATTGGGTGTCAATCGGGCATTCTCAAGGTGGTCAAGCCGTGTTAGGTGCAGCTGAATTCGCATCGCGTGCTGACTTAAACTATAAGGGAACGATTGCCATAGCACCTGCAAATAATCTTGCGCTCATTCTTGACGCAGGCGAGAAGTTAGCGGAAGGTAAACCTGCAACTGTGCAAAGTATGATTTATGCACCTTTAGACAGTTTTACTGCGCAGATTATTGCGGGTATGCAAGGGCATAAAAACAGTGTGGATTATTCAAAAGTATTTAGTGGACATTTGGCTGCGATTGCACCTCAGGCTGAAACAGTGTGTTCAGGTGAGTTAACCAAGTTAATTCAAGATGACATGCTCAGTTATGCGAGTCAGAACACGACTTTGGATAACTATGGACGCATGCAGTCTGATTTCTTAACTTTAAAGCCAATCCAAAACTTTATGAGTGAAGGTTCACAGCCTTTAACGACAGCGGTGAAAACGCCGATCATCATTTATCAAGGTAAAGCCGATCAGACCATTCCAGCAGATGCGACTAAATTTATGATTAGCCTTGCTAAGCCGGGAACATCGATTGACTACCGTGAGCAAGCGACAGCAGATCATATCAGTATTTATACCGATAATCTGGCAAATTTTGTGCAAGATGTAGAGACTCTCATGCCAAATCAATAAGTTGATTTGACTTAAATAGTGCTCGTGCAGATTCAACACGGGCATTATTTATTTAAAAACAGCACAAACTTCCCTCTCTTATTTCTAAAACTTCATGCTACAATACGCGCCAATCTTAGCACGGCTTAAAAGCCCTAATTTAATAGGACCTCGCTAATGTTTGCCAACACCTCTATTGCTCAATTTGACCCTGAATTAGCTCAAGCGATCTCGAATGAAGATGCTCGCCAAGAAGCGCACATTGAGTTAATCGCTTCAGAAAACTACTGTTCACCTGCAGTAATGGAAGCTCAAGGTTCAAAACTTACTAACAAATATGCAGAAGGCTACCCTGGTAAACGCTACTATGGCGGTTGCGAGTATGTAGACGTGATCGAACAATTGGCCATTGACCGTGCTAAAGAATTGTTTGGTGCTGATTATGCAAATGTTCAACCACACGCTGGCTCACAAGCAAACTCTGCAGTTTACCTTGCGCTACTTAACCCAGGCGATACAGTTTTAGGTATGAGCTTGGCTCACGGTGGTCACTTGACTCACGGTGCTAAAGTTAGTTTCTCTGGTAAAACTTACAACGCAATTCAATACGGTTTGAACCCAGAAACTGGCGAAATCGACTATGAAGAAGTTGAACGTTTAGCTGAAGAACACAAGCCAAAAATGATCGTGGCTGGTTTCTCTGCGTATAGCCAAGTTGTTGATTGGCAACGTTTCCGAGATATCGCGGACAAAGTTGGTGCTTACTTATTCGTAGATATGGCTCACGTAGCTGGTCTAGTTGCTGCTGGCGTTTACCCAAGCCCAGTACAAATTGCTGACGTAACAACAACGACTACTCATAAAACACTTCGTGGTCCACGTTCTGGTTTAATCCTTGCGAAAGCAAACGAAGAAATCGAGAAAAAATTACAATCAGCTGTATTCCCAGGTAACCAAGGTGGTCCTTTAGTTCACGCTATAGCGGCTAAAGCGATCTGCTTCAAAGAAGCAATGGCGCCTGAATATAAAGCTTACCAACAACAAGTTGTTAAGAATGCGCAAGCAATGGCTGAAGTTCTAATCGAACGTGGTTATGATGTTGTTTCTGGCGGTACTAAGAACCATTTGTTCTTATTATCTTTAATTAAACAAGACATTACTGGTAAAGAAGCAGATGCTTGGTTAGGTGCTGCTCACATTACTGTGAACAAAAACTCAGTACCAAACGACCCACGTTCTCCATTCGTGACTTCTGGTATCCGTATCGGTACACCTGCGGTAACAACACGTGGTTTTGGCGAAGCTGAAGTACGTGACCTTGCAGGCTGGATCGCTGACGTTCTAGACAGCAAAGGTGACGAAGCTGTAATTGCTGCAGTGAAAGAAAAAGTTGCTGCTGTTTGCGCTAAATTCCCAGTTTACGCAAAATAAAACAGACTTGAGAAAAGCCCCCTCAAGGGGGCTTTTTTTATGTCATCAGAAAAATTCAAAAGTTATCTAAACATTTATATTTCTGATATAACGGAATAAGAGATAACAAAAAATTTGCCCATCGCTATAGATCTGTTGGCAAGGTCGCAAAGGAACTTTATATGAAAAAACCCAATATTATTCTTTCAGAACAAGATTTACATCGCTTAGAAACCATGTTGGAGCATCAGTCTAAGTTGACGCCGACGATGGAGCATTTGGAAGATGAGATGGCGCGCGCTGAAGTGGTTGCTCCACAAGATGTCCCTGCCAATGTGGTGAGTATGAATGCCAAAGTTCTCATTAACATTGCACCTGCGACAGAAGCAACCGAAATTACACTGGTCTATCCACATGATTTTCGTGGCGATAAAGGTCAAGTCAATGTTTTGGCTCCAGTGGGCGCTGCCATTTTAGGTTTGGCTGAAGGGCAGGAAATAGAATGGCCGCAGCCTGATGGTCATACCATGAAAGTCAAAATCATTAAAGTGCTCTATCAACCTGAGCGTGAAGGGAATTATCTATAATTCCGCTGTGATATACAGATAAAATCCGCACACAAAGCCATCGATACCGATGGCTTTTTTATTTTTTCTTTATTGCATTTTTAGATATGAAATGTGCAAATGTTGTTAAGCAGATTTCATTACAACCATAGCAGTTTAACTTGGGAAAACTGTCAAATAATTGACAGAGTCATGGGCACGAAGTCGGCACACTGTATTTCAACAACACCATCGTTGCTTAATAATTTGAAGAATAAGGTAGAGCCCTATGACACAATTAGAATCGAATCATTACAATCCGGACTATCAATATCAGCATATTGAAGTAAAACCTGTAACCGGTCGTATTGGTGCCGAAATTTCTGGCATTCAGTTGTCTGGAAATTTAGACAAAAGCGTGGTCGATGAATTTAATCATGCACTATTAAAATATAAAGTTGTATTTGTGCGTGGACAGCAAGATCTCACCGATTTAGAACAAGAAGCCTTTGCACGACTTTTAGGTAATCCGTTGAATCACCCAAGTGTGCCACTCAAAGATGGTACAGCACATACTTTGTCAATTGACTCACGTGGTGGGCGTGCAGACTCGTGGCATACCGATATTACGTTTTTGCCCAATTATCCTAAAGCCACAATTTTAAGAAATGTAGTTGCACCTGAACATGGTGGCGATACGGTTTGGGCCAATACCGTGACCGCTTATGAAGATTTAAGTCCTGAGCTGCAAAAGTTGGCGGAACAATTACGCGCGGTGCATAGTAATAGTTATGACTATGCGGCGCCGAAAGGTCAGTACAATGAAGAAGGTCGCCATTTATTCCGTACCGCGGTAGAAGTGGAAACTGAGCATCCTTTGGTGCGTGTACATCCTGAAACAGGTGAAAAAAGTTTGGTTTTGGGTCACTTCTTTAAACGCTTCAGTGGATATAGTCCGGCACAGTCACGTCGTTTATTTGAACTGTTTCAAGAGCAAATCGTGCAATGGGAAAATGTTGTGCGTTGGCGCTGGGCGGTTGGTGATGTTGCCATTTGGGACAATCGTGCAACGCAGCATCGTGCCATCAATGACTATGGTGATGAGTTACGTATCGCCTCACGTGTCACCATTGAGGGTGATGTACCTGTCGATGTAAATGGTCAGCCGAGTACTGTGTTGAAGAATATACAAAACACGGACATTTCAAACTTGCGTTCAGAAGCAGGCCGTATTTATGAGAAAGCATCTTAAGTATTAGAGCGTCATTTAAAACAGCACAAAAATAGATAAATAATGCGAAAAACAATGGTTTTACATTTTTCAGCACTTGCCTAAGATCGATGAGATCTTAGGCATTTTTTTATAGACGTGAGCGATCAAAAGAACACAGCCCAACAGCATTTGTTGCAAATTTTGCGTAATGAAGACATCTTTCAGGGCTTTAGCGATCAGACTTTAGAACAGCTTGTACAACAGGTGAAATATTCACGTTTTCATGCACAGCAGCACATCTTAAAACAACAACAAATCGTGTAAGATATTAATATTTTGCTTTCAGGTACGCTACAAATTGGTTGGTTGCAAAATAATGGTGAATTGATTGTAAATGACTATATCCGTCGCCAGTCGGTATTTAATTTTGTCGCAGTCTTACAACAAAAGCCTTTGAATTATGATTATTTTGCTGCGACACATGTCGAGGTGGCAATCATTTCTGGAACAACGTTTTTAGCGGTTTTACAGCGTGATCCACAGGCGCTTTGGAATGTCGTGCAATCTCTCAGTCGACGTATGTATTTGATGTTTGAGCATAATCGTTATTTGAGAACGGCAACGCTAGAGCAGCGCATCGCAAGACATTTGATTCGACTCTATGAACAATATGGATGTCGGCAGGAAATTCCTTTGAGACTCAGTCAGCAGGAATTTGCAGAGTCATTTAATATTTCACGCCAAACGTTGAATAAACATTTACAGCAATTTGTCCAAACACAAGTGATCGCGTGGAATTATGGACAAATCGCGATTTTGGATCTTGAGCGTTTAAGGCAAATGAGTGAACTTGATGAATAACTAGATTTAAAATTTGACGAGAAGCCATGATCGCAAATGGCTTCATTGGCCTTACTTAGATTAGTGCTTACTGATTTTATCCAAATAACCCATCATAAAAGCAGAAAAAACAAAGGTTAAATGCATGATGATGTACCACATGATTTTGTCATTGGGGATGTTTTTCGCATCCATAAAAATACGCAATAAATGAATCGAAGAAATTGCCACGATTGATGCTGCAACTTTGAGTTTTAATGAATTGGCATCCATGGTGCCGAGCCAGTTCAAGCGATTGGTCGATTCATTTATTTTCAGTTGGGAAACAAAGTTTTCATAGCCTGAAAACATCACCATTACAATCAGTCCGCCCACCATAGTCATATCTACCAAAGAGAGGATGACTAAAATCAGGTCAGCTTCTGAATATTCTAAAATATGCGGAAGGACATGAATGACTTCTTGGAAAAATTTAATCGCGAGCAGTAATAGTGCAAAGGATAAACCAAAGTACACGGGAGCCAGAATCCAACGTGCTGCATACATTGTGTTATGGAAAAAACGTTCCATTTAAGCCTCTAAAATTATTGATCTAATATTTGGTTCTAAGGTATATGAATTAAATTTTACGATAATTTTGATAATAATTCATGTAGAGTCAGTTGTTTAATTTAAATCTAGATTGAATCTTTGGGTGTCTTAAGCTTGAATTCATCTGTGTAGGTCATCATATCCATTCAAATGATGCTGTATGGCTGCTTTGGCGGATCTATATGCAACGGTTGAATTTGATGGCGAAATTTGACTGATGAAATAGATGTATTTTTTGCAAAATACTACAAGACTTTTATGGCAAAACTTGTAGTATAAAAATGATTTTATTGAGTTTAATTGGCTATGTCACAAATTGATGTATTGGTGCCGTTAAAGGATATTACGGTAGATCGGGCGGAAGTGCTTTCGATTAAGCGGAATGACCTTGTGCCATTACTGACCGATCAATATCGTCTAAATCATTATGCAGATCAATTAATTCAAGCACAGTCGGTGCTGCTAGATGGTGTTGACCCTCAGTTGACGAAACAACTTAGTCAAACCATTGAGCAGTTGATTCAAGCCTTAGCCAATTCAAAAAAATATTTAAAAACACGCAAATTTAATGCCCTGCAAAAATGGTTAGGCATTGATTTGGAGTATGGTTCAGGACAAGTTGAATATTATAAAAATCTGGATCAATTGCTTGATCGGGCAAATCATCTGAGCCAAAAACTACAGTTAGAAATTCAAAAGTCCCAAGCACGTTTTAATCAACTACAAGGCTTACGTGAGCAAATGGCGCGATATATCGTCGCGGCTGAAGAGTTTTTGTTGGAATACCCACAGTTTGTGAAAAATCAGCATCCGCTTGATAACTTTGCAGAACGTTTATCGAAAAAGGTGAATACGTTGCAAACCTTACAAGCCAGTAATGATATTGCAATTACACAAATGCAGCTTTCTCAGCAGCTTTCTTTTGGATTATTAGATCGATATAAGGAAGCTCAGCAGGTGTTGATTCCAGCATGGCAATATCATGTGAAACAAAGTCGTCAAAGTAACTCGACAAGTTCATTGGAAAAGCTTGATAATAGCCGTGAAAATTTGATTAAAACTTTAAAAAAATCATTAGAGAATTCCTCTAAGTCTTAGAAATATAAGGTGAGTTATGACCGATTTAGATGCCAAAAATTTACCCGTTGAAGTAAGCAAAGAATTGACTGAAGAAAAGTTTCAGCAACTCAATTTGCAGGAAATTGGCTTACAAACTTCCGATTTTCACGAAGTCGAAGCTGCACGTAAGGAATTGGCAGATTTAAGTCATAATAGTGTTGCTGAATATGGTAAAAACATTGCCACCAAGACGTCGACCTATACCGATGAATTATTAAATTTGGTGCAAAATAAAGATCTAGATGCGACAGGTCAAAAGCTCAATCAGGTGGTACAAGTCGCACAGCAATTGAATACCACGAGCATTTTAAATAAATCTAAAAGCTCAGGATTTTTTGGTGGTTTACTGAGTAAATTTAAAGGTGCCAAGCAAAGTTTTGATCAGCACTTTAATACCACCAAAGAGCAAATTGATGCTTTGGTCAAAGAAATTGAAACTTCGCAAAATGGCTTAAAAGCGCGTGTAAATACCTTAGATAAAATGTTTGAAGGCGTGCAAGACGAATATAAACAATTAGGGGTGTATATTGCCGCAGGTAAGTTGAAAGAGCAGGAAATTCAACAGGAAATTGCGAGCTTAACGACACAAGTTCAAGATCAAACGACTACGCAAAAAGTTTATGACCTCAACCATTTGGCCAATAATCTTGAAAAACGTGTGAGTGATTTACAGATCTTGCAACAGTCTGCGATGCAGACCTTGCCGATGATTCGTATTATTCAATCCAACAATTTGATGTTGGTTGATAAATTTTATGCTATTAAAAATATCACCTTACCGGCTTGGAAAAACCAAATTAGCTTGGCGATTTCATTGCAAGAACAAAAGAACAGCGTGCAATTGGCAAATAGCATTGATGATGCGACCAATGACCTGTTAAAACGCAATGCAGATTTGTTGCATCAAAACTCTGTCGATACAGCGAAAGCCAATCAGCGTTCAGTGATTGATATTGACACACTTGAACATGTGCAAAATACCCTCATTAAAACCGTTAATGATGTGATTCAAATTCAGAAAGAAGGTGTACAAAAGCGTGAAGAAGCGACGACACGTATTCGTGCCTTACAAAATAATTTGAATCATTTAGTAATTGAATCGAGTGGTTCAAACCCTTCTTCATAAACGGTGAGGGAGGTGAAAATATAATCTGAAGGAGTATGTCTTTGCCTCCCATTGATGAATATTCGCTAAATCCGCAGCAACTGGAAACAGGGCTTCAAACCATTAAGAAGCGTCAACGTAATTTAACGTTATTGACCTTAACCAGTGTTTCTGTGCTGATCGTTTCGGCTGTGATGCTGTTTATTCAGCATGATATGGTCTATAGCTTTTTTGGCCTAAGTTCTAGCGTACAGCAACTGCATATCCCTGTTAGTGCAGGTGATTTGGCATATCAACTCGGTGAGTCCTCCGACTATTTTTCAAATTTTTTATCCTTTATTGGTTGGTTATTTCTCAAACTTATCGTTTCATTTATTGGCGCATTTTTCTTGGTTGGATTTCTAAAGAAATTTCAATTTTTTAGAATTCGATTCCAATCTTTTGTATTGAAATTTGTCGGCTGGATTTTATCGTTTATCGTGCTTTGGTCAGGCTTAACTTATGTGCAATATGACCTTAATCATGATGACCGTGCAGCAGATCAAAAATTGGTACATTATGAAAAAAATATTCAAGAAAGCCAGCTGGCTTTCGAGATGGAAGATGCACAATTGGCAAAACCCGTGCAAGCCTATTTACTTGCACAAGCTGCTTTGATGCATAAGCCTGTAGATCGTGCGACAGCAATTCCTTTGGTGCAATCCTTAATCAATGCCGAGCAACAAAATCCAGCAAAATTCCGTGAATACGGTTTTCAGCCTGAACAGCTCTGGGCGATGCAAAATCAGCTATTTGATAAAACCATGACACCGATGGCGCAAAGCGTGGAAAAACAAGTTCAGCAAGCCAATGTAGTAGAAGTTGTTGTACGTTGGTTGTTGATCACCGTGATGGTACTCACGCTGGTTTTGAGCTTAATTTTGTATCTACTATCTCAGCATTTCAAATCACGGATTAATCGAATTGAGCAGGGACTTCATTAACAGGCCTATTTTCTTTTTAGATCATTGCATTGCTCAGAATAAAAATCCCCATCAAATTGTATGGGGATTTTTGATCTTAGGTAGATTAACTTGCTCAATGAAACAGTTGTCGGAGTTCCTGTGTAGAAAAAGTCTGATCATTCACTTCGCCATCCACAAGGTAAAAAGGAATGGGGTGCTGTCCCTTTGATTTTACATATTGTGTAATTTCATGCTGACGGTCTGCAATATCTTTATTTTGAATTGAGCGCAGTACTTTTGAGCCATCTAAACCAATGCCTTCAATGATGCTTTTTAAAACCTGAATATCAGCAATATTTTGACCGTGTGCAAATAATGCATGGAATAAGGCTTGAGTCAGGGCATATTGATCCAGAATATTGTCCAAGGCCAAAATAGCTTGATGAGCTAGTTGACTGTTTGGCATACGTTTCATGTGCTCAATATTGACAATCACATCTTCGCTATAAGCGGCAAACTTTGTCATTTCGAGTTTTCGATTTGCTGCACTTGCGCCATACTTATTGGTTAAATACTACAGCACATCTAAGCCTTGTTCAGGAATTTCAGGAACGCGTTGAATCGGCAATAGCTCTACACGGGTTGCGGTATGTTCATTCCAGTTTTGTTTTAACTTTTGAAATGCGACATAACTCATGGGATAAACAATATCAAAGACAAATTCAATTTTCATTATTCTGCTCACTGTTGATTTTATACTTGTAGATCGATGGCTGATTGATGCAAGGGATTGATTGTGGCTTTATTGATGGAACTCAAAAGCAGTCAAATCACCTGATATTTCATTTGATTTAATGCCGTCTTGCTGAAATGAAACTTAAAGCTTTATAAAGATTTTGTAATTAATCAGGACGTAAGTGGGTCTTGCGCAGGCTTGGTGTGATTTCAATAAAAAAGAAAAAAATGAGGGATTTATCACGATATATATGTACGAAATAAATCATTTTAATGTTAATATAGGCCCATATATTTATGATTTAGAAAGAAATTCAATCATTTGATTTGTAAAACCGATTAATTTTATAAAAACAAACCGTTTCACCTATTTAATGGTTTGTTCTATCATTCTCTCATCAAATAAATTTACTCCTCTGGAGACGTTAGCAATGTTAGATCAAAATACTTCTGCTCAATTAAAAACCTTACTTGAACGCCTTGAAGGCCCGATTGAAATCGTCGCGACTTTAAACGGCACGGACAAATCAGACAAAATTAAAGAATTGGTGACCGAAGTTGCTGCCTTATCTGATTTAGTGACTGCACGTTTTGACGGTAACAACAGCCGTGCGCCAAGCTTTGGTATTGCAAAAGCAGGTGAAACACCACGTGTATTCTTCGCAGGTCTACCGATGGGCCACGAATTCACTTCTTTGATTTTGGCATTGTTACAAACCTCTGGTTATGCACCGAAAGTTTCTGACGAAGTACTGAATACCATTAAAGGTTTAGGTCTTAAAACTGACTTTGATGTGTTCGTATCACTCAGCTGCCATAACTGTCCTGACGTGGTTCAAGCCTTGAACCTAATTGCGATCTATAACCCAGGTACAACTGCAACCATGATTGATGGTGCATTCTTCCAAGACGAAGTGGAAGAACGCAAAATCATGGCTGTACCGATGGTATTCCAAGACGGCAACCACATCGGTCAAGGTCGTATGACCTTGGAAGAAATCATTGCGAAATTGGATACCAACTCTGCCGCAAAAGATGCTGAAAAGTTAAATGCCAAAGAAGCCTTTGATGTTCTTGTGATTGGTGGCGGCCCTGCGGGGAATACTTCTGCAATCTATGCAGCACGTAAAGGCATTAAAACAGGTATCGTGGCTGAACGCATGGGCGGTCAGGTCATGGATACGATGGACATTGAAAACTTCACGTCGATTCAAAAGACTCAAGGTCCTAAGTTTGCTGCTGAAATGGAAGCACATGTACGTGAGTACGGTGTGGACATTATGAACTTGCAACGTGTATCTGACATCAAAGGTGCTGACCAAACAGCTAATGGCTTAGTTGAAGTGACTTTAGAGAATGGTGCAAAACTTGAATCTAAAACAGTGATTCTTTCAACAGGTGCACGCTGGAGAGAGATGAATGTTCCAGGTGAGCAAGAATACCGTACTCGTGGTGTAGCTTACTGCCCACACTGTGACGGTCCATTGTTTAAAGGTAAACGTGTTGCGGTGATTGGTGGTGGTAACTCAGGTGTCGAAGCGGCGATTGACCTTGCTGGTATTGTAGAACATGTAACACTCGTTGAGTTTGATACTAAGCTTCGTGCTGACCAAGTCCTTCAAGATAAGTTAAACAGCTTACCGAACACCACTGTGATCATGAATGCATTGTCTACAGAAGTGGTTGGTGATGGTTCACAAGTGACTGCATTGAACTACAAAGACCGTGCAACTGATGAAATCAAAACGATTGAATTGGCAGGTATCTTTGTACAAATCGGTTTGTTACCAAACACTGATTTCTTAAAAGAAACAGCAGTTGAACTTTCAAACCGTGGTGAGATCGTAATTAACGAGCGTAACGAAACCAATGTGAAAGGTGTATTTGCTGCAGGTGACTGTACAACAGTACCGTACAAACAAATCATCATTGCAACAGGTGAAGGCGCGAAAGCATCATTATCTGCTTTTGATTACATCATCCGCTCTGGTCAATAAAAGAAAGGCCAGTGTGTTTCGAGAAACACGCTGGCCGCGCTGAATGTTGTCATTTGAATATTATTTTTCTTAATATTCTCGTTTTACAGGAACTTTGGATGCTAACACTGGAGTTCCTTTTTTTTGTCTGCAAAATTAGGATTCAAAAATGTCCCCACACATTTTGAATCCTATTCGTTGCCCAGCTATTTTTGTTTTACAACCTTATTTTTATACTTTCCCCAAGGTTGTTTCTCTATAAAATATAAAGCGGAGTATGCAATTAATATACCAATCACATCACGAATTTAAGATTTAAATAAATTCAAACCTTTAAACTTCTCCATTAACTGCTCATCTGTCTCCATGTATTCAGGATGAGGCACAATGCACTCAATCGGACAAACTGAAACACAAGTTTGGTGCGCATAGAAACCGACGCATTCAGTACAACGTGCGACATCGATTTCATAAATCTTTGAGCCTTCATAAATGGCATCATTGGGACATTCAGGTAGACACATGTCACAATTGATGCATTTGTCTGTAATCAACAAAGCCATAAAGTAAACTCAAGCCTGATAAGCTAAAGTTGAAGCCGAAATATCCACTGTCGAATTGGGTAAGTTACGAATCAGTAAGGCGTATCGCATATCCACATCGGCAGGTACAGGAATATCCACGATATGACCTGAACCTTTGGCATCGTCAATTAGATTACCTTTTTTATCTTTCATTTCAGTTAAAACGAAGGTGATGTTGCCTGAAGTGGTCATCAGTTCTAAAGAATCACCTACAACAAAACGGTTTTTCACTTCGATTTTAAGAGAGTCACCATTGCGTTCTAAGACTTCACCTACAAACTGTTGATGATCAAAACGTGAAGAGCCGGTTTCATAGTTTTGATATTCACTATGTACATGGCGGCGTAGAAAACCTTCGGTATAACCACGGTTCGCAAGACCTTCAAGCTGAGACATGAGAGCAGGGTCAAATGGTTTACCAGAAAGGGCATCATCGATGGCTTTACGATAAATTTGAGCGGTACGCGCACAGTAGAAATAAGACTTGGTACGGCCTTCAATTTTTAAAGAATGAATGCCCATTTTGGTTAAACGGTCAACATGCTGTACAGCACGCAAGTCTTTCGAGTTCATGAAATAAGTGCCATGTTCATCTTCTTCGGCAGCAAACATGTCTTCTTCATTGCGTTGTAATAAAACCGGCTCGCCGAATTGGTGTTGTTCTAGGGCGTGTTGCTCATCGGCATTTTTATTATTGCAGCATGATGATTCTTTAATTTGTGTGACTGGAATAACATCACCAGTTTCATCTTCAACTGCATCGTGAATTTTATAATCCCATCGGCATGCATTGGTACATGCACCTTGGTTTGCATCACGTTTATTCATATAGCCAGAAAGTAAGCAACGACCGGAGTAAGCCATACATAATGCACCATGTACGAAAACTTCAATTTCCATATCAGGTACATTGTGTTTAATTTCTTCAATTTCTTCGATTGATAATTCACGTGACAGAATGACACGTGTCAGTCCCATATTTTTCCAAAATTTAACCGTTGCCCAGTTCACCGCATTGGCTTGGACAGACAAATGAATGGAAACTTCTGGAAAATGTTCACGCACCATCATGATCAGACCAGGGTCAGACATGATCAGTGCATCAGGATTCATGGCAACCACAGGTTCAAGGTCACGGATGAAATTTTTCAGTTTTGAGTTATGCGGTTGGATGTTTACCACCACATAAAACTTTTTCCCTAAGGCATGAGCTTCTTCAATGCCAATTTTTAAATTGTCATGGTCGAAAGCATTATTGCGCACACGTAAGCTATATCGCGGCTGACCTGCATACACGGCATCTGCGCCATAAGCAAAAGCGTAGCGCATGTTTTTCAATGAGCCAGCAGGTGAGAGGAGTTCGGTTACGTGTTGAATCGTCATGTCAATAAAGGCATAAAAAATTTATGGCTTTATTGTAGTGATCTAAAAAAAGGATTCAACCAAGTATTTTAGTTGGGTTTTCAAGATATTCCGTTTTCCAAATGTTTTAAAATTTGGCAATCATTAATTTGACTGGTTTCATTACAACTGGCACGGAGCTTACTTAACTGTATTTTAAAATTTTCTAATTCTTTAATTTTTTCAGAAACTTGACGAATGTGATTATCAATTAATTCATTCACAGCATGACAGCTTTGCGTAGGGGATTGCTCAAGTTCAAGCAGGGTTTGAATCTCGGTGAGAGAAATATCGAGGTTTCGACAGCGCTTAATAAAAACCAAACGTTTGTACATTTCTTCATCATAATAGCGATAATTGTTGTCTGCGCGGAAGCTAGGTTTCAGCAGTTTTTTCTTTTCATAAAAGCGAATACTGTCAATGCTTACCCCAGATTTGGTGGACAATTCTTTAATCAAATAATGTTTTTGTACGTTCATGCTTGACCTTGGAGTGAGTCCATAGTTTTGAATAAGAGTAATACAAATCCATTGATTTTAAAATTGGAGCACATTTATGGCATGTACATGTAGTCATGAGCCAGCACCAAACAAACCCAACAGTAAATTTCGTATCGCACTTTGGATTGCCTTAATCATTAACGCCATGATGTTTTTGGTGGAGCTGATTGGTGGGGCTTATGCACATTCTTCTGCGCTTTGGGCGGACTCGCTGGATTTCTTTGGTGATGCTGTAAATTATGGGGTTTCATTAGCCGTGCTTGGCGCCAGTTTATATTGGCGTGCAACAGTTGCCTTGGTGAAAGGTTTTGTTATGGCAGCGTTTGGTATCGTGGTGATTGCCAAAGTGCTCTATGCCTATGCCAATGGGATCGCTCCTGAACCGATCACCATGGGTGTGATTGGTATTTTGGCCTTAGTCGCTAATGTCATTTGTGCATATGTTTTATATGCCTTCCGAGAAGGCGACTCCAATATGCAATCCGTTTGGCTATGTAGCCGTAATGATGCGATTGGTAATGTCGCGGTGATCTTGGCGGCTGTTGGGGTATTTGGTACAGGCAGTCTATGGCCAGATTTGATTGTGGCCGCAATCATGGCAATTTTAGGTTTAACGGGCGGTTATCAGGTGATTCGAAAAGCACTGCAAGAGCGTAAGCAAAAAGATATTATGAGTACCCCTTGCTCTTAAATACTTACTCTTAAATCCACCGTTAATGGCATTCATTTTATCCATGTTTTTAACGCAGATGAAGAGTCGTTAAGTCGCTAGTTGATATTAAAATAGCAGTCAGTTTTATACTAATTTTTCCTGACTGCTAATTTGATAAATCTTCTGAAATCAGACTGTATTTAATGGGGTGCTCAGGTTTTATCTACAGACTCCCATTAAGTTATGCTTTACAATAGCGCGCGAAAATCATGTTTAAAAATTAGGTTTTCTACCTTAAAAGCTTTATGTTTAGGCTCCATTGGTGCATCAGGTAAATTAAATGTCGAAAAAGCAAGACATCATTAACGTTGCGCTCCAACTCTTCAATTCTTATAGCTATAACTCGATTGGTATAGATCGAATTATTGGGGAATCGGGCGTTGCTAAAATGACGTTTTATAAATATTTCCCCTCTAAAGCCAAATTAATTGAAGAATGTCTCGTGATTCGAAATCTTAATTTACAGGAATCACTTGAAGCTGCTATTGCAGAATGTGATCCAGAAGACCATCTTTCGCATATTAAAACCATTTTTGCTTGGTACGATGCTTGGTTTCATACTGCAGATTTCAATGGTTGTATGTTTCAAAAAGCAGTAGAAGAAATATCTAAAGTTTATCCTTCGTCATTACAACCTGCGATCGATTATAAAGACTGGCTCAAATCAAAACTAAGTACTGCTTTGCAAAATCTGGGCATTCAGCAAACTGAACAACTAGCTGCATTTCTGAGTAGTATTTTGGATGGCATGACCATCCAAGCCCAAATTGACCCCAACCAAGTGCATTTAGCAGAGTATTGGAAGCGAGTCGAAACCTTAATTCGTTTGGAATTGGCGGCTTAAAATTTGCTTGTAGGCATCTGGGTTTTAAATCTAGAGACGACTTATTTGTATTGATTAACCATCAATTTTTTTCACATAACTTAAGATTCTAAGAAAATAAAAAGCGCGATTATTTGGGGTAATCGCGCTTTGCTGACAATTGTGCGTTCAAATCATTCACTTTGTTAGCTTAAGTCAATGATTTGATTATCGAACGTTTTATACGTTTTCTCTCATTTATATTTTTACCCTCTGAATGCTAAATTCATTCGGTTTTTGCAGCAAAATAGACAGACTTGTCTGTTTTTTTGAATTATAGGGGATCTTAGGTGAATTACAAGACAGGAAAGAAAGGTTTGTGTGTTTTTTAATCTAGCTTAAGTTTAAATTAATCCACTATTTTTAAAAATAATATTAAAAATTTGATCATTAAGCTCGATGTAAATTAGATGATAAAACTATTTTTACACTTGTGTGAATGACGCTGCTCGTTGGATGCAAGAGCATGGTCTAAGACCATTTTGTGAATATTTTATATGCAAAAAGTATTTAGTGAGTGGGTTCTCAGCTTTTTAGTTTTAAGTGAATTTTTGAATCGTGGATTTTACATAACGAAACATCTTCTATGGTTTTAAGCATTAATTTTATTGATGAATTTGACTAAACTAGCAGCAGAATTATTTCCATGATTACAATTTAGAATTTTTATTATGTTAGGCAAAATATTTGCTGTATTAGAACAATTGGGGCTATCCGCCCAAAAACGTGCCATTCATGTGCAATTTTCCAACCCTGCGTTGAATGATGAGCTTTTTATTCAACGTATTGATGGGGAGCATATCTTAAACCAAGGCGTGCAAGCGACTTTGATTTGCCTATCTACCAATGCCCTTATTCCATTAAAACAATTTATTGGCGCACAAGTCGCCGTTGATCAAGTGACCGATCAGGGCGAACTCTTCCGTACAACGGGTATTATTACCGAAGCCACCCAAGGGCAGAGTGACGGTTCACTCACGCTGTATAAACTCACTTTAGAAGATGCAACATCGCTGTGGCATAAGCGCCGCAACAGCCGTGTGTTTATGAACAAATCGGTGCGCGATGTTAGTGAAACAATCTTCAAAGAATGGCAAAGCAAAAGTCCGCTCTTTGCTGCCAGTCTAACGCTTGATCTAAGCGGTTTAAGCCAAAACTATGATGTACGACCTTTCATCATGCAGTCGAATGAAAGCGATTATGACTTTTTAACCCGCCTTTGGCGCAGTGAAGGCATCAACTGGCTCATCGATGAAGCGCAGCTGAAAGTGCCACATTCCTCAGCGCCAATTGAAAAACAAAAACTCCGCCTGATTGATGACAATAGCCAATATCAAGCACTCAGCCGTCGTAGCATCCGCTTTCATCGTTCTAGTGCAACAGAAAAACAAGACAGCATCACCAGCTTGATTGGTGAACGTAGCATTCAGCCGACTGCGGTACACATACAGCGCTGGCAAGCCGATGGTCTCAGCCAAGAAGAAGGCGCAGGTTCAGTTCAAAGTAAACATCAGCATAGCCAAAGCCAAGACAATGCCAGCTTAAGTTTGGAACAAGCATGGCATATCAGCCCTGCATGGATGCAGGACTTAAAAGGCGAAGACCAAGCTACCGCTTCATCCAATAGCCAAATTGAAAAATTGAATCAAAACCTAACGCGCTACCACGAGCTACAATCTAAAAAATTCAATGCACAATCGACCGTGCGTGATACCCAAGTCGGTTATTGGTTTGAATTGAATGAACACCCAGAAATCGATCAACACAGTGGTGCAGACAAACAATTTTTAATTACAGAAAAGAAATTCTATAACCAAAATAACTTACCCAAAGACCTCTCTGAACAAGTCAATCAACTGATTGAACAAAGCCAGTGGAACATTAAACCGATCCATGAACAGGCCGAGCGTCAGGCCAATCAGCTCACATTACAACGCCGCAATATTTCGACCGTTCCTGAATATAACCCACTCGAACACCGTCCAAGCACCCATCCGCAACGCGCCAAAGTCGTTGGGCCAAGTGGTGAAGAAATACATGTCGATGAATGGGGACGAATCAAAGTCCGCTTCTTATTTACTCGTGGTGGTGACCACAGCCATGATGGCGGAGCAGGCAGCAATGACAATGACACAGATTCTGCATGGGTAGATGTGCTTACACCATGGGCAGGTGAAGGTTATGGCGCACGCTTCTTGCCACGCATTAATGAAATCGTGGTCATCGATTTCTTTGACGGCAACATCGACCGCCCATTTGTGGTGGGGCGTATACATGAAGCACAGCGCAGTCCAACCCAATTTGATAGTAAAGGCAAACTGCCAGACACCAAAAAACTAGCTGGAATAAAAAGTAAGGAAGTACAAGGCGAAGGCTTTGGACAACTACGTTTTGACGACACGACGGGACAAATCTCGACACAATTACAAAGCACCCATGGCGCGACTCAGCTCAACCTCGGTAACCTCAGTCATCCCAAAGAAACCGCAGAAAGTGACGGTCGAGGCGAAGGCTTTGAACTGAGAACCGACCAATGGGGCGCAGTACGAGCAGGACAAGGGCTCCTTGTCAGCACACACCCACAACAACAAGCAGCAGCAATGCACCTCGACGCACAAGCGGCGAAAGAACAAATCGAAGCGAACTTAAACAGCAGCAAAGCCTTAAGTGAAGTGGCGAAAAACC
>NZ_VOYA01000061.1:0-1974 GCF_013420465.1 Acinetobacter sp. YH01005
AAAAAAAAGCCCGACTTATGTCAGGCTGTAAAAGGGTCAACTTGCTATATATGTTCGGACATCGTTTTTAAAATCATCACTGGAGAGAACTTCATGAACAAAATAACGATCTTCATCCGTATTCACGAATGTATTTAAAAAGCCTAAGCTGTAATTCCAATCTTTATCAAATTCAATTGGGCCACAAAAACCAAAACCGTCTGCTGTCTCCAGCTCGACTTCTGCCGTATAACCTTGTTTTGATTTTTCCGCATTAAGTAAAACAACTTTCTCAATAAGCATTTTCCAATCTCCTAATTTCTGTTTGAACCAAATCGTTAATAAGTTTGTCGGCTTCACCATTTCCAAAACATCCGTTTTCATAATCCCTGCTAATTGCTTCCAGGTATTCATGACGTTTTTGATATGTGCAAAGCAGACTAAAGACGAGATCCTCAACAGGTGTAAGAGTGATTGAAGTCTTGTCTGTTTCTTCTGCTAATTCCTCGTCTGACTTATCATCAATTTCAAGTAGAGATTTAAGACCTCTAGCCCAAACCAATTGACGACTGCCTTTCATAGCAATAGCAAATTCTTGGAATAATTTTCCTGAAGAACGTCCGTGAACAATTTCCTCAGAGATAGAGAGCTGCAATAAATCGAATGGGCTATAACTTCCGTTTCGACCTTTTTTAATATGTCCCTTAGTTACTTCATCCTCAAGACCCCATTTAGCAACGTATTGTTCAGCGTAGTACCCATTGCATAAATCTAATCCATGTTTCATTGATGGAGCATTAAGACCTGATTTAACACAGGCATTAATCCATTGTTCTGCTAATTCAGAAGCGTAATTTTTAAAATATAGATCGTGATGTGAAGCTAAAAGCAAAACGTGATTATGGGGATGCCAACCATTTTGACCGTATGTGACTTCCTGACCCTTAATTTTGTATTCAATACCCAATTTTTTAAAAATGGATACGACCTTACGACCCTCAAAGAATCGCTTGTATGCCTTTTTCTGCCCCTCTAAGAGCATTTTTAGGGATTGATCTTGTGAATGGCTAAAAGTGAGCGTAAGGAGGTAAACAGAGCCTTTATGAACGGTTTTCCATTTTTCTAAACCTGTTTTTAATTCATTGCGTCTTTGTTCGGTGATGTGTTTAGCACATACAGGACATGACCAGATAGAACCGCAAATTTGTACATTGCCATAATGAGCCTTACAGCGATTTTCGTTGTACATGACTGTACGAGGTTTTGTTTTATCTATCTTAAAACGACGACATTTAGAAACACGTTCTTTAGGAAGAAGCTTTCTTGCTTGATCTTGAAGGAGGTAATCGTGAACCCTCTGAAACCCTTGTGGCGTAAGGATGGCAGGAGATTTCGTCTGTATACCAAGGGGACGGCTATTTTTGACCCAATTCGGGCTTGAAGGGGACGGATTTTCCCCATAAAATGTATTCATGGACATTCCTAGATTAATGTTCATCACGGGTTCATGTGTTAGCGCACAGTGAGCCCATTTTTTTGCCTATCTAAATTGGTTCGGAGGAGTCGCAATGCTCGCTTTATGTTCCGTTTGTAAGTTGTTTACAGCATAGATAGGACTACGGTGCAAGGCCAATATACTCCAATAATTCTAAAAAAATCAAGATCACAAGTTGTCATGCTCGCTATCGCCTTAGCCTCGTCGATGGCTCCTCGGCGTTTGCGTCGCTTCGCTAATACTTACCGATCTTAGTTTTCATGGGAGCTTTGTAATCAGGGAGGGAAGGTTCTGTGGTTTTTATTGCGGTGTCGTCACTCGTAGACACTCGTTCGGTAACTACAGATTACTTATATAATCTTTAGTTCGTTCCAAAAAAAAGCCCGACTTATGTCAGGCTGTAAAAGGGTCAACTTGCTATATATGTTCGGACATCGTTTTTAAAATCATCACTGGAGAGAACTTCATGAACAAAATAACGATCTTCATCCGTATTCACG
>NZ_VOYA01000062.1:0-1855 GCF_013420465.1 Acinetobacter sp. YH01005
GCCTGATATTGATACTGATTCTTTTGTTGCTGCTATTTCTCGAATTGAGTCTGTTTTGGAATTTACATCTGATAAGGCTTTGGCTTGTACTTTGAAAAAAGAGTTAAATTTATTGCGGGGTTTTTTAGGGTCTTAGGGTTTCCCTAACAAGGCATAAAGTCCCCTTTGTGTATCCTTGCTTAATAAAAACGAGCTATGTCGGCTGACGTTCCGTGAACGTGCATGCCGATCAGAGCGAGTGTCTACGAGCGAACTGACATAATTAGAATTACAAAACTTCCTTTCCCTGATTACAGCTCCCATCTTTCCTATTTTCGGGAAAAATTAGCGAAGCGACGTAAACGCAATCGACATCCCGACGGCTCGCGCGGGTGCGATGCGTCAAGGAGCTAGCGTGTAAATCCCTTTTGACAATAACCGATTGAAACATGTATATTCTTTGGACTGTTTGTTCATGTATCTTTTGTTTTTTTATAGATATGTGATAGTGAAAATCCGCTAAAGCGAAAAACCATGTGTAGTGAATAAATAAGGGTTTTGGTTAATCCCTGCAAGGTGACAAAAAAATGGGCTAACAGTACTGGAAATACTTTAGCCCTTGATCAACATTGAATTGGAATGTCGATGACTATATTTTATGGGGAAAAACCCTTTGTAGCAACTGTTGCTACGCAAAAAACATCTGAGTCACGTGGGAGCGAAGCGACTGGGCTTGTCTCTATCTTAACAAGTGACACGAACTATTCTATTGCCCTTCCTTGTCCTGAATATTTAAGGCTTAAACGCCTTCAAAAATCTGTCCGTATATCTGCTGAAGTTATTCAAGAATCGCTTCAAAAAAATCATGTCCGTTATAAAGCTGCAATGGTTACTTTAACTTATCGTGATGATGTCGATTGGTCTCCTCGCCAGGTGTCTAATTATCTTAAATGTGTTCGTGAATGGGCGCGTCGCAAGGGTATTTTTATTCACTATGTTTGGGTTCTTGAATTAACTAAACGTGGTCGCCCTCATTACCATGTTCTTTTTTGGTTGCCTAAAGGTGTTTCTATGCCTAAAGCTGATAAACAAGGCTGGTGGAAACATGGCATGACTCGTTCTGAATGGGCTTATTCTCCTGTTGGTTATCTCTGCAAATACACTTCAAAAGGTATTGATTTTGATTCATGGGGTAAATTGCCCCGTGGTGGTCGTTTATATGGTCATGGCGGTTATACGCCTAAAATGCGTATTACTCGTGCGTGGCGTGTTGCTCCTGCTTGGGTTCGTGAATTAATAGACGAAATTGACGGTGTGAAAAAGGTTGGTGCTTATTGGGTTAATCGTGTTTCTGGTATGGGTATTCGTTCCCCTTTCGCTTTTGACCATGTAAATCGTATTTTGAGGTTTAAGGGTTTTTCCGATCCTATCCATGAAAGTGAGATTTTTAATAATTCCCCTCCTGATCCTGATTGGGGTGTTGTTCGTTTTAATGAGAGTTTAGAGTCAATAAATTACGGTTATTACTCTGCTATTGATGAAGCTATGGCTTCTATTATTGGAGTGTCTTATGACTGATTTATCTTGCCTTTGTCCTAACTGTAAAGTCGACTTGCAAAAAATGCGCTATACGCAATTTCATGTTCATTTGTATGTCGATAATTTTGCACATCCTGATATGGCTGAAAAACTTAGGCTATTAAAGGCTAAGAAAAAGTTAAATAAGCATGTTATGCAGTCTTTATTGAAGCCTGATATTGATACTGATTCTTTTGTTGCTGCTATTTCTCGAATTGAGTCTGTTTTGGAATTTACATCTGATAAGGCTTTGGCTTGTACTTTGAAAAAAGAGTTAAATTTATTGCGGGGTTTTTTA
>NZ_VOYA01000063.1:0-1611 GCF_013420465.1 Acinetobacter sp. YH01005
ACATCAAACTCAGAACTCAATTCAGCAAGTGTTTTTTCTGCTTTGATCGCAGCAAGTGCTACCTTAGCCTTAAAGTCGTTTGAATGATTTCTTCTTGGTCTACGTGCCATAAAATACTCCATATATTGATGTTTATAACATCATTTGAGGAGCAGAGTATCACTTATAGGAGTTGTTCAAATTTCCGGATCCATCTCTAAGTGAGGAGGAAATGACTCTTACTATTCAGATGTTGTTTCAAGCTTTTTTTGATTGATAGAGTTTTATGTATTAAACTCTATATTGAAAGTAAATATATTGTAAAAATAGTATGTTATTTACTAATTGATTAAATTATTTACACTTATTCTGTATAATGCTCTATGAATTCATTACTTATTTTTTTAAATTAAAAATCATATGCAAAGCTTAAATGATGAAGAGTGTCGCCAAGTTGAAAGTGTAAAACAGCTTTTACAAAAAAATTTTAAAGATAAGCTTTATGCTATTTATTTATATGGTTCGTATGTTGATGGTGGTTTAAAACATAAAAGTGATCTTGATATTTTAGTTATTATTGAACGTGAAATTACCGATCAGGAAAGAAAACAATTAGCGCAGAATTTTCTAAATATATCTGTTCCGATTGGTCATGCTACAGCGCGTGCCTTAGAAATTACGATATTAGAAAAAGGGAGTATTACCAATAAAAATCATCCATATACATATCAGCTACAATATGGCGAGTGGTTGAGAGAAGAATTACTCAAAGGTGAATTACTTTATAGTCAATCTGATCCAGATATTAGTATTTTACTTAAAACTGCCCAATTACATAACATTACTATCTTTGGACCTGATATTTGCGATTGGTTAAATCCAATTAGCTATGAACAATTAATATTTGCCATGCAAAAAACTTATCCACAAATTATTGCTCATTGGAAAGACGATCAGGATGAATGTAATCAAATTTTAGCGCTATGCCGTATAGCTTATACATTAGATCATAAAACAATAGTTGCCAAGGATGTTGCTGCGACATGGTTTTTAGAATTCTTAAGTCAGATAGATCAAGACATTTTGCAACTCATAATAGATGAATATATTGGGCAAGGTCATGAGCAATGTTGGTTAGTTTTACATGATCAGCTTGCTAAAATTGTTAAAGAATTACAGCATAAAATTGAACCACTACTTTTTAACTGATGTGGAAGTAATGGATATGCTTCTTAGATTATTACCTCACTATATCTCTAAATACCGAAGAGACTTGATATTGCAAAGGGGGGCGTGGTTGGAGTTGCATGAAGATTTTAAATAAAAGCGGAGGAACTAGGGTAAAAGTTGCCAAAAAGTTTCTTCTGAAATGACTTTTATATTATGACGTTTAAGCAAAGCGGAGGTAACTCCATTGCCATAGATCTTATTCCCATTAAATTGACCATCGTAAATCATTGAACTACCACATGAAGGGCTATTTTCTTTAAGCACTACCAGAGTAGTGATGTGTGCTGAATTAGCAGGAGACTTTCACTTGGGAGATTCTAGGCAGCTAACCGATAAAAGTCTTCTGCCATTTGATTTGGTGTCTTAAAATCCAAGCCTTTTTGAATTCTTCGCTGATTATAA
>NZ_VOYA01000064.1:0-1507 GCF_013420465.1 Acinetobacter sp. YH01005
GTACCAGCGTACGGCCCACAGAATGATGTCACGCTGAAAATGCCGGCCTTTGAATGGGTTCATGTGCAGCTCCATCAGCAAAAGGGGATGATAAGTTTATCACCACCGACTATTTGCAACAGTGCCGATAAAAATATATCATCATGAACAATAAAACTGTCTGCTTACATAAACAGTAATACAAGGGGTGTTATGAGCCATATTCAACGGGAAACGTCTTGCTCGAGGCCGCGATTAAATTCCAACCTGGATGCTGATTTATATGGGTATAGATGGGCTCGCGATAATGTCGGGCAATCAGGTGCGACAATCTATCGATTGTATGGGAAGCCCAATGCGCCAGAGTTGTTTCTGAAACATGGCAAAGGTAGCGTTGCCAATGATGTTACAGATGAGATGGTCAGACTAAACTGGCTGACGGCATTTATGCCTCTTCCGACCATCAAGCATTTTATCCGTACTCCTGATGATGCATGGTTACTCACCACTGCGATCCCCGGGAAAACAGCATTCCAGGTATTAGAAGAATATCCTGATTCAGGTGAAAATATTGTTGATGCGCTGGCAGTGTTCCTGCGCCGGTTGCATTCGATTCCTGTTTGTAATTGTCCTTTTAACAGCGATCGCGTATTTCGTCTCGCTCAGGCGCAATCACGAATGAATAACGGTTTGGTTGATGCTAGTGATTTTGATGACGAGCGTAATGGCTGGCCTGTTGAACAAGTCTGGAAAGAAATGCATAAGCTTTTGCCATTCTCACCGGATTCAGTCGTCACTCATGGTGATTTCTCACTTGATAACCTTATTTTTGACGAGGGGAAATTAATAGGTTGTATTGATGTTGGACGAGTCGGAATCGCAGACCGATACCAGGATCTTGCCATCCTATGGAACTGCCTCGGTGAGTTTTCTCCTTCATTACAGAAACGGCTTTTTCAAAAATATGGTATTGATAATCCTGATATGAATAAATTGCAGTTTCATTTGATGCTCGATGAGTTTTTCTGATAGTTAGTCTTTGTAGAGACACAAACCTGAAATTCCGGACACCGCGCTTCAGGACATCTCCCTGGACGCCGATATCTGGCAGTATCCGGACGGTACTATCGAACGCCGGGCCAACGGTACTACCCTGCCCTTTATGACTGACGACCGGCTATCTCACCCACGCACTTCTCCCTGAAATTTAGCATCGTCGCGGTTAATGTCGAAAATTTGCCACCTGACGTGGTTGGCATCGAGGGTGAAAACTGCCGTGGCGAGGGTGTTCTCCTCATCCGGATCGTCGGCAGCCAGCCGGTATTCACCGGCATCAATTTTCAGATTGATATCGTGCAGCACCTGGGTGGTGCCGAAATGTTTAGCGACCGCGCTAAATTCGGCACTGTTGCAAAGTTAGCGATGAGGCAGCCTTTTGTCTTATTCAAAGGCCTTACGTTTCAAAAACTCTGCTTACCAGGCGCATTTCGCCCAGGGGATCACCATAATAAAATGCTGAGGCCTGGCC
>NZ_VOYA01000065.1:0-1476 GCF_013420465.1 Acinetobacter sp. YH01005
GTAAATTTTCAGCGTTGCTGGCTCCCCGTCAGCCGGATTGGGTTGCATCGCAGGGGTGTCGAAAGAGTCAACTGCGGTCCAAAGCTGTTGGACTTGGGTGAAAAGGGCGTTTATTCTTCCTATACGTATAGGAAACCTTTATTATACGGTTATAGTAAAAAGGGGGAGAGGAATCTTCCTCTTTTTTATTTTAAAGGGAGATCTCCCATGACACTTCGTAGAAAAGGGTACATCAATGAATTTGATGGCTTATTTGTGATACCAACAATCGGATTAATCCTGTTGAAATTTTATATTTCTATATTTAGAGCATAGGCAGATTGCCTGTGCTCTTTATTTTGTTTGTTTTAAATTGGTATTGAATGATACCAATATTACATGATTAATGGAGGAGATTATTTATGACATTTAATAACAATGAAAATACACGTGTGTGGTTTATTACAGGTGCAAGCAGTGGACTAGGATACGAATTCACAAAAAAAGCATTGGAGTCAGGAGAGAAGGTTGTTGGTGTTGCTAGAAATATTGAAAAACTGAATGAGTTAAAATGCCAGTTTGAAGGAATGTTACTTCCTTTAAGTCTTGATGTTACTGATAGAAGTGCTGTTTCGACTACAGTGGAAACTGCCATTAAACATTTTGGAAGACTCGATATTGTCATTAACAATGCAGGGAATATGGTAATGGGAATGATTGAAGAATTTAGTGAAGATGAAGTTAGAAGCCAAATGGAAACTAATTTCTTCGGTACAGTATGGGTAAGTCAAGCTGTTATGCCGTACTTGCGGGCACAAGAATCAGGTCATATTATCCAGATATCTAGTATTGGTGGACTGATTAGTGGTCCAATGTCGGGAATCTATAGC
Organism: Acinetobacter sp. YH01005; assembly: GCF_013420465.1. Lineage (NCBI taxonomy): Bacteria > Pseudomonadati > Pseudomonadota > Gammaproteobacteria > Moraxellales > Moraxellaceae > Acinetobacter > Acinetobacter sp. YH01005. Next base: position 870 of record NZ_VOYA01000065.1, read on the forward strand.
GCTAGTAAATTTGCTTTAGAAGGATTTAGCGAGGCTTTAGCACAAGAAGCTGCACATTTTGGTATAAAAGTATCTATCGTAGAACCTGGAGGTTACTGGACGAATCTATACTTAAAAATGAGTTTTACTACACAGAAAAAAGAGTATGATTCATTACGTGAAAAGTTGGCCCAACAATATTCAAACGAATCGGTGGATAGTGATCCTAAGTTAGCCGCCGAAGCTATAATGAAACTGGTTAATAGTGAGAATCCGCCTCTCCGATTAGTTCTGGGAAGCCTTGTATATGATTTAGCTGTTGAAAATGCAGAAAAACGTATATTTACATGGAAAGAGTGGGAATCAGTCAGTCGTTCTTCGGAACATGGGATTCCTGCACCAGAAGGATACGGAATAATTGAGGAATAGAAACCCTAAGAAATAAACTCTCTAAACTACAAAAACTAATTAATGATTTAATATGTTTATTAACTTAATCGCCGGGCGCAACGGCTTTCGTCATTGCGTCTCTGGGAGCAGCTTGGTCTTCAACTGCACCGGCCTTTGTCGCTTTCCGTCTACTTCAAGCAGTGGGCGCGTCGGCCATGCTGGTGGCGACGTTCGCGAC
>NZ_VOYA01000066.1:0-1391 GCF_013420465.1 Acinetobacter sp. YH01005
TAATGCCAGTCAGTTAAGAGATTGACTGGCTTTTTCTTGGGTATTTTTGAGGTTTTCCTTTTACAACCCTTGGATAACTCCTCACTCTTCTCTCAGGTATAACATACCGATTAGATTTCTCCATTAAACTTTCCAGATGTTTGGGGAGATTACCTGCAGAAGCCAAAGAGTCGAATCTGAGTAAATTAAGAAGGGCAATAGATGCAATATGAAAACTGATTCTCAAAGGACTTACTTTAGCTCGTTGAGCCATATGTTTCATTTGTCGTCTCAGAACATTATAGGCAATCAAGACACCCCATAATTCTTGATAAATTAAGTCTGGTTGCTTGCTTCTTAAGAGCTTACCTTTCTGCAAATTGCTTTTAATTTCTCGGTAACACATTTCAATTTCCCAACGCTGAGCATATAACTTTGCCAAGGCTATAAGTGGGTATGTCTTTGAATCTAATAATGAAGTAATGTAACGTCTGATTTTTCCTGCCTGCTCAACTTCAATCAAACGTGCCTCCCAATAATCCCCTAACGTTGGGTTAAGCTTCTTGGCTCTAGGTGATATTGGCATCCTGATATGAAAATCATGTGGGGAATTCCGTTTAATAATTTCATAACGTAAATTATCTTTTGCTCGCATCAGCCAATGACTTGATTCTGCACGTGTTTGCCACCCTATTAGAAAATCAGCAGAGAAATAAGCTCGATCAAATAATGTAATACTTTGTGCTGGTGGAGATAATTGATTTGCTAATGTGAGTTCACCCTGATCCATACTGCCTATTTGGGCATCTATGATTTCATGGGTATTGGTATTGACTAGGCACGTGGCTCTCACTTGTGGGTAAGGTGCTACAGCAGTTTTACCTTTAGATGAGCCAAAATGATTAAAGTTCTCTTCGGTCAGCGGCATAGACCAAACCACCCCATCAACAGCACATATACTAAGTCCTTGAAAGCTTAAATATTGTTGCTGTGTTTCATCAAACCATGCTTGGCTGAGCAGAGAGAATAAGGTACTTAAAGGCTCTTGTCCTAAACGTTGTCGTGCTTGGACTGCTGCACTAGGAACACAATATTCTGTTGTACCAAACACGAGGTTTAATTGCTCTACAACATAGCTGATGGGTTGATTTCGAAACAAGGCAAGCCCAATAACAAGCCAAACCACATGCTCAGCAGGTAATTTTCTCCTTCTGATTGATGCCTTACCTGTTTGATGCAGGCTTGTTTCAATCCAATTTAAATCAATAAGTTCACAAAAATGGTTGAGTGATGGGAGAGAATGTTCAAGAGTGGATTCTAAATGTTCAGATAAAGACATAAAAAAATGAGCGTATTCACATACACTCATTTTTACTACATTTTACTAAAATTTGCTTAACTGACTGGCATTA
>NZ_VOYA01000067.1:0-1269 GCF_013420465.1 Acinetobacter sp. YH01005
CACTGCTGTCCCATAGTTTGCTTTAAATAAAAAAACCTGAGTCCTAACAGTTAAAATATGAGTGCAAACAAACACTTTAACGACCAGGATTCAGGTTTTGTCACATCAGAATACCGTATTTCATGAGCTAATTAAACCTGTTGTGCGACAGGATTTTGAACAACTTGCTAAAGTGCACCATGTTGGACAGAAATTTAGAGCGGCTTCCCGGTGGGATCAGTTTATTGCCATATTGATGTCTCAATTCTCTTGTAGGCAAAGTCTGAGAGATATTCAATCCAATTTGGAGTGCCAACAGGAAAAGCTAAGTCATCTCGGAGCAAAGTCTATTCCCCGAAGCACGCTGGCACGAATCAATGAGCAGCAGCCTGCTGCCTTGTATCAACAGCTATTTTACAAGTTGCTTAAATACTATGACCACTCAAAAGTCGCTCATAAATTTCGCTTTAAGAATCCCTTGTATTCCTTGGATGCCAGTCATATTGACCTGTCGCTTTCCTTATGTGAATGGGCCAAAGTTCACGACTCAAAAGCCAGCATGAAACTCAGTATAGGATTGAATCACAGCAATGATATTCCTGAGTTTGTTGCAGTTGAAAATGGCAAAGAAAATGACATGGTACAAGGCCGCAAATTCCAGTTTCCTGCTGGCAGCATTGTAGTTTTTGATAAAGGCTATGTCGATTACCAATGGTATGCAAATCTGACTGCTCAAAACATTGGATTTGTCACACGTTTTAGGCCTAAATCTGTGTATCAGGTGATCCAGCAACATCCAGTGCTTGAATCCAAAGGTATTCTAAAAGATGAAACCATTCAGCTGAATAGCGCACATGCCCTAAAAAGAAAAGCCCCAGTGTTAAGAAGAATTGAATATAGAGATCAGCAAAGTGGCAAGCACTTTAGCTTTCTCAGCAATAACTTTCATTTAGCCGCCTCCACCATTGCGGCGATTTATAAAGATCGTTGGAAAGTTGAGCTGTTCTTTAAGGCGATTAAGCAGAATCTCAAATTAAAAGCGTTTCTAGGTCGCAGCAGGAACGCAATTCAGACACAAATCTGGATTGCGATGATCGCCTATTTATTGGTGAGTTTCGCTCAACATTTAGGAAAAACAGGTTGGACAGTTCAACGTTTACTCAGAATAATTCAAGTGAATTTGTTTGAAAGAAGAACTTTAAAAGCTTTATTTTCACCCGATAAAATACCCATAAAACAAGAGGAAGCTCAAATGAGCTTCCTCTTGTGAAAAATTGTGGGACAGCAGTG
>NZ_VOYA01000068.1:0-1138 GCF_013420465.1 Acinetobacter sp. YH01005
GTACTCCTGAAACACTACGTGTTTGGTATCAAAAATATTTAGATAAACAAAATCCAGTTAAAGTACAGCAGCTTTCAGACCAAGAACGTATCAAACAACTCGAACGCGAAAATAAAGAACTGCAACGTGCTAACGAAATTCTACGTAAAGCAGCTGCTTTTTTCGCCCAGGCGGAGCTCGACCGCCCACACAAATAATGGTGGATTTTATCCATAACAATAAAGATCGATATGGTGTTGATGCGATTTGTAGGATTTTACCGATCGCAGCTTCAACCTATTACCGAACTTTAGATCTCGCTGACAATCCAGAACATCGAGCGAAACGAGATCTACATGATGAGCATCATGCTGAACAAATTCAACGAATTTGGAAAGAAAGTTCAGGTCGATATGGTGTGCGTAAGGTCTGGCAACAATTGAAACGTGAAGGTTATGTTATCGCACGTTGTACAGTTGCTCGATTGATGCAGAAGCTAGGTATACAAGGTGTTTGGCGTGGTAAGAATAAACAAACCACCCGTAGCCGAGATGATCAAAAAAGAGCAGATGATTTAGTGAAACGTAATTTTAATGCTGATCATCCTGACCAACTGTGGGTGAGTGACTTTACGTATATTCAAACTCATTCAGGCTGGGTCTATACCGCCTTTATTATTGATGTGTTCTCACGAGCAATTGTTGGATGGAAAGTATCGACACGGATGAATACAGATATGGTGCTCGATGCATTAGAGCAAGCATTGCACGATCGAGGCATGCCAAAGAATGTGATTCATCATTCCGATAGAGGTGTTCAATATCTTTCTATTCGCTATACCAATCGTTTAGAAGCTGCAAATTTACGAGCATCAGTCGGTACGACTGGTGATTCATACGATAATGCTTTGGCTGAAACGGTGAATGGCTTATACAAAACAGAGGTGATTGAATATCTAAAAGCAGATTGGCAAGGTTTAGCAGATGTACAACTTGCGACACTAAACTGGGTAGATTGGTTCAATAAAAAGCGTGTACACAGTGCACTGGGTTATGTATCGCCTTTTGAGTTTGAAGCAATGTACTATGATAAGATTAACCCGTTAGGTCAGGTGGCCTAACTTAAATAAAAAAGTCTCCGACAAACCCGGTACGGTTCA
>NZ_VOYA01000069.1:0-1028 GCF_013420465.1 Acinetobacter sp. YH01005
ACCCGGCTACCTTGCCAATCCCGTCACCGAACGGATCACCACTGGTCGGCAGAGTTTGCAAAGTGAACACCTTTCGCCCCGCCTGTGAACCGACAGCGATACGGTAAGTGATCGAGTGCCCCAGCAGGGGTGTCATCGGGTCGTCATCCACCGCATCCGAGGCCAGATAGCTGTTTTCGACATCCCGTTCCAGCAGGCCTTGCCGTTCCAGATAGCGACCCACCCGGTGGGCGATGGTGTGCGTCAGCTGGGTGAGCTCTGGGCTGGTCGGCGCCTTGACCCAGCGGAAACGCGCTGAGCCGTGGGATTGCTCGACATACACACCGTCGAGAAACAGCATGTGGAAGTGAACATTCAGATTGAGCGCCGATCCAAAACGCTGGATCAGGGTGACCGCGCCCGTCTTGGCCACTTGGTGGGTATGGCCCGCTTTCTTGACCAGGTGCGTGGCAATGACGCGGTAAACGATGCCCAGCACCCACCCCATGATCTCGGGCCGGCTGGCAAACAGGAAACGCAGCTGAAACGGGAAGCTCAACACCCACTGACGCATGGGTTGTTCAGGCAGTACTTCATCAACCAGCAAGGCGGCACTTTCGGCCATCCGCCGCGCCCCACAGCTCGGGCAGAAACCGCGACGCTTACAGCTGAAAGCGACCAGGTGCTCGGCGTGGCAAGACTCGCAGCGAACCCGTAGAAAGCCATGCTCCAGCCGCCCGCATTGGAGAAATTCTTCAAATTCCCGTTGCACATAGCCCGGCAATTCCTTTCCCTGCTCTGCCATAAGCGCAGCGAATGCCGGGTAATACTCGTCAACGATCTGATAGAGAAGGGTTTGCTCGGGTCGGTGGCTCTGGTAACGACCAGTATCCCGATCCCGGCTGGCCGTCCTGGCCGCCACATGAGGCATGTTCCGCGTCCTTGCAATACTGTGTTTACATACAGTCTATCGCTTAGCGGAAAGTTCTTTTACCCTCAGCCGAAATGCCTGCCGTTGCTAGACATTGCCAGCCAGTGCCCGTCACTCC